>CAZTAL010000015.1:0-16095 GCA_964611525.1 uncultured Prolixibacteraceae bacterium | reverse complement strand
ATTGGAATCTCAAATGAAGGCAATCCACGATCGAAATCGGCAGCGCCGCCTCCGGCATTCGGTCCAAATCCGAAAGATAATGCCCAGTTTTCCTTTTTGTACACAGCAAAACCTGTGGGAAACATAGGAACATTAACGACTCCTTCATACATACCATCATTTAACAGTGGAAAGTTACTATCAACTGTTTTATCCTGAAAAATGGTCTGATTGTAAATGGCAAAATGCCATCCGTCGGACAACTTTATTAATCCTGCCGGATTAAAATATACAGCATCGATTCCTATAGATGCATTGCGCGACATCATGCGGATAAATTGAGCACTCTGATTAGTGTTTGTCAATAAACCGCCGGCAAAGGTGATGTTAACCAGCAAACAAAATGCTGCGATAAAGGTAAATTTTTTCATAGATTTAATTTTTTATGTGTTAATTTTTTAAAATCTTTTTACCAAAAAAAATTCATATTAATAAATCAGCTTATTAATCAAGCGAACAAATTTATAATTAAAAATTTATTTGCAAAAAAAATCTTTCTGATTTTCAATCGATTATAAAATTTTTGAACAAAATGAACATAAATTCAATTTTATTTCTTCTCTATAGTATTCTTTTAAAAATAGAACTTACTAAACAAAATATAAACGAATTGTCAGATTCCATCCCTACAACGGATACATAAAAATCTGAGCTGAAGCCCGACCTTGTAATCTTATTTTATACTCCAAAATTAATGCCGAAGCAAAGGATAACATATCATAAAAGTGCTCTAACCCAATAACTATTTTTATTACCCTGACAGTAGTAATTCAAAATATATAATGCCGCAATTAACTTTTGAAATCTAGTTTTTTTCAAAATGTTGGCAACTTATACTACCAGGGCCTTCAAATATGAATTACCTCATCGTAAGCCTCAGCTGCGGCTTCCATTATGGCTTCGCTCATAGTAGGATGAGGATGAACGGTTTTGATAAGTTCATGACCTGTGATCTCCAGTTTCTTGGCTACCACCAGTTCAGCAATCATTTCAGTTACATTTCCGCCGATCATGTGTGCCCCCAGTAACTCACCATATTTGGCATCAAAAATCAATTTGACAAAACCATCCCTTTGTCCTGCAGCATTTGCCTTACCGCTGGCTGAGAAAGGGAAATGACCTACCTTAATTTCATATCCCTCTTCTTTGGCCTTGGCTTCAGTAAGGCCGACCGACGCAACTTCAGGATTTGTATATGTACAAGCCGGCAGATTATTATAATCTATAGAATCAGGATCAAGACCTGCAATTTTTTCTATACAGACAATTCCTTCTGCTGAAGCTACATGAGCAAGAGCAGGCCCTGAAATGATATCACCTATGGCATAAATTCCTTCTACATTAGTACAATAATATTCATCGACTTTAACCAGTCCCTTTTCAGTCTCTACTCCCGCTTCTTCCAGTCCAATGCCCTCTGTATTAGGTGAAATACCCACCGCGGAAAGGACAACATCTACCTCCACTTTTTCCTTGTCCTTATCTGTTTTTACAGTAACCTGACATTTATCTCCGGACGTATCAACTTTTTCAACATTAGAGCCTGTTAATACTTTCATTTTCATTTTTTTAAACGCGCGAGCAAGTTGCTTGGCCACTTCTTCATCTTCGTTAGGAACAATTGTAGGCATAAACTCTACCAGTGTTATTTTAGTACCAATTGAATGATAAAACCATGCAATTTCACTTCCAATGGCCCCTGCACCCACTACCAACATACTTTTGGGTTGTTTCTCAAGACTAAGGGCTTCCCTATAGCCTATAATTTTCTTTCCATCCTGCTTCAAATCAGGCAATTCCCTTGACCGTGCACCGGTTGCCAAAATAATATGTTTTGCAGTATATTTATTTTTTTTGCCCGATTCATCAGTTACTTCAACAGTGTTCTTACCTGCTAACTTCCCTGTCCCCTGGATAGTCTCTACTTTATTCTTCTTAAACAGGAAACTCACACCTTTACTCATTTTTTCCGCAACCTCCCTGCTTCGTTTGATCATAGCAGAAAAATCAGGTTTGACTTCACCGCTAACATTAACACCATAATCAGCGGCATGTTTTGAATACTCAAAAACCTGGGCACTTTTTAAAAGCGACTTAGTTGGTATACATCCCCAGTTAAGGCAAACACCTCCAAGATTTTCTTTTTCAACTACTACTACTTTCAAACCTAATTGTGCTGCCCTTATAGCAGTAACATAACCTCCGGGACCGCTCCCAATAATAATTACATCATAATCCATATTATTTCAATTTTTTATTAATGATATATCCATCCTTTCCTGTCAGGTTAAATAATTCCTCAATTTGTCCGTTTGTTTAAAAAAAATATCCAACAATTCTCTGGCAGCAGAATATGAGGTCATTTCTCTATCCTGAATACGTTTTTCAAACTCCTTTAATTTTATCTTAATATCAGGATGCTGATAAAAAGATTGCTTTATCTCTTCTTCAATGGTCTCATGCATCCAAAAAACAGACTGCGCATTTCTGTTCTTATAAAAAAATCCGTTTTCTACGGTTTTTTCTCTGTATTCTTCTATATTTTTCAGTATATCGTCGATACCAATTTTATAAAGCGCCGAGCATATCTTCACGAAGGGATTCCATCCTGATTCTTTCGGGGGGAACATATGAAGAGCATTTTCATACTGTAACCTGGCAAGATCAGCTTTTTTAAGATTGCTGCCATCAGCTTTATTTATAACGATCAGGTCAGCCATTTCCATTATTCCGCGCTTTATGACCTGTAATTCGTCTCCCGCTCCTGCAAGCATAAGCAGCAGAAAAAAATCCGACATGGAATGAATAGCCGTCTCACTTTGTCCCACCCCCACTGTCTCTATAACAATGTAATCAAATCCGGCTGCTTCACAAAGGATAATAGTTTCTCTCGTTTTCCCGGCAACTCCGCCCAAAGTACCTGCCGATGGACTGGGTCTGATATAAACATTCTTGTTTCCTGATAATTCTTCCATTCGTGTTTTATCAGCCAAAATGCTTCCTTTGGATCTGTTACTGCTGGGATCAACAGCCAGAATAGCAAGCTTATAGCCTGTTTTAATTATTCCGGAACCTAATGCCGCTATGAAAGTACTTTTACCAACTCCCGGAACACCTGTTATACCTATTCTTACAGATTTGCCACTAAACGGCAGGCACCTCGTAACTATTTCTCTGGCAACTTGCTGATGGGAAGATTTCGAACTTTCAACCAGAGTCACTGCCTTGCTTAGCAGAGTAACATTCCCCGCTAAAATACCATTAACATACTCATCCACCGGCAGCAAATTCCTTTTTTTCCTCAAAAATGATCGAACAGATTTATCATTAAATTGTCCCGGATGATCAATGCCGGCATTTATTTTTAGCCCCTTATACTTTTCATTATTCTCAATATGTATTTTCTTTTCGACCATTGTAATAAGGAATTCCGAAACAATTTATTAATACAAGATTAAAACAAAAATTCAGGCTTTCCAAACAGGTTTCTAAAAAAGCAGATATGCAATAAGTATCAGTCATTTAAAAAGTAGGAAAAAACTTACAGAACTGGTGAGCTATCATGCACGCGTACAATAAAATCCCGGGTTAAATTTTATTAAACCCGGGATTGAATACAATATTATCTTTATAATTTTATCTTCAGGTTTCCACATTACAGGAAACCCTAAGAATATTTGTAGGTGTTTTAGGATCATTTGTAATCACAGTAATCGATTTACTCTGACGTCCTCTCTTGCCACGGGAATCAAATGTTACTTTAACCGGCGCCGTTTCACCAGGTGCCAGCACTTGTTTAGCAGGAGCAACAGCTGTACATCCACATGACGAACGTATATTACGGATAATTAATTCTGATTTACCCTCATTTTTCAGATTAAATATATGTTCTTTTTTTTCACCCTGTTTCATTGTCCCGAAATCATGCGATTTTTCCGGGAAAATCGCAACAGGAGCCTTAGCCAATTCTTCAGGTGTAAGCTTGGAAAAATCCTCCTCTATAGTAGCACTGACTCCTATCGATGCCCTGTAATCCTGGCTTCCATTTAATGACAAATATATCCGATGGGAAGTAAAGCCATAGGTATTTGCTTCAGGTGCATTGTATGTAACAATTAATTTACCCTTTCCTTTTGCAGGAATAGTTTCAGGCTCAACTTTAGCCTTCAGATGAGAAGGTATCCTTCTGAAGCCAACCTTCACAGGATTTTCATTATCGTTCACCAATTCAATTTCCTTAGTCTTAATATCATTGTTTTGCATCCGGGAAAAAGAGATATGACTGGTTTTAACCCGCAAATCACCAACTTTTCGCGGATAAAGTTCTGCGAGCGTTTTCTCCCTGGGTTCCACCCTTCCGGTAATATGCAGGATTGAAGTACCGTTACTTGCATTGGACCTAACTATAACCGACTTATTGAAAGCTCCCGGTCTGTTACGGGGATCATAGCTTACCTTGATAGAACCTTTTCCATTAGGAGGAACAGGCTCTTGTGTCCATTCAGGTGTAGCACAACCACATGATGCCTTTACAGTATTTAAAACCAAAGGAACTGACCCCTCATTGGTAAAAGTAAAGGTAGTTGACTGAACACCATCAGACTCTTTAAATTTCCCAAAATCATGTTTAAGACTTTCAAAAACAATTTGCGGCTTCTGATCCTGTGCCGTTGCAATTGCACACAGCAAGGAAAAACTTAAAACCAATAATAAATTAATAGCCTGTTTCATTCGTTTAAAATTTTGTAAATATCCAAAAATTAATTAAAAATTAAGAATGTCCAAAAAACTGTACTCTTATATCCTTTTAAATCATACTCTTTTACACAATTTTTGACCAAAAAGGTTAATGTTCATTAATTTGTTCGTTTTTTGGGTTTTATATACTCAATTCATGACAAAGGTAAAAACGGTTTGCCAATTTTAATATAAATCAAACCTAATATTTTGTTAATGAAGTGTTAACAATTATATTTATATTTCAGAAATAATAATAAGCAATCAGAAAAGACGTATTATATTGCATTAGTTAGGACTTCAAAAAAGTATTTATGAAAGGCAAAGCATTTAAATATATTATTTTGCTGGCCACAATATCTGTTGCCGGTGTTTTGTCAATTCAATTCTTCTTTCTTAAAAATTCTTACAACTATTCTGAAAAACAATTCAGAGAGAGTGTGACGGTTGCTTTAAGAGAAGTTGTATGGCAAATTATGGTGGCTAACGGAAATATAGCAAATTTCGACAGTATTACTCCGGTTGAAATGGTTTCAAACAGATATTACATTGTAAATGTAGATGCATTAATTGACTATGAATTGTTGAAATTTCATCTGACGGAAGAGTTGAAAAGGCACCAGGTGTTTACCGATTTTGAATTCGCTATTTACAATCCTCCAACCGACCGGATGGAACAAAAAACATATATAACATTAAATGGGGCAAAAAAAAAATCAGATTACAATTTTCCACTCAACGATAATCCGGACAGCAATTATTTTGCAGTCCATTTCCCTGATCGTGCACCCTATTTTCATACACGTCTGTCAATCTGGTATCTTTTTACCGGATTACTTCTTGTAGTGGTAATATTTTTCGGTTACACTCTCTCGGTGATTATCCGTCAAAGACAACTATCAGAGATTCAAAAAAATTTTATTAATAACCTGACACACGAATTAAAAACTCCTATCTCATCAATCTCTTTATCTGCAAAAGTTATAACCGATAAAAAAATCCTACAAACACCTGACAGACTTTTTGAGTATGCAAGGATTATCCAGGACCAAAACAACCGGCTCTCAGCTAATGTAGAAAAAGTGCTTAATCTTGCATCACTTGAAAAAAATAAAATATACCTTAATCTTGAAAAAATTGAACTTAATTCATTCTTTTCAGAAATAACAGATTATTTTAAACAATCTGATTCCGGCAAGAATGCCAAAATAATCATTAATATTAATAATAATCACATAATGGCAGACAGATTCCACTTTACAAATCTGGTACTGAATATCCTTGAAAACAGTGTTAAATATTGCGAAAAAAGTCCTGAAATTGAGATAGAAACAGAAAAATCAAATAATAACCTGCTTATTCATTTTATTGATAACGGAATAGGTATCTCAAAAAAACACAGAAAAAAAATATTTAAACGTTTTTATCGTGTACCCACTGGTAATGTCCATAATGTTAAGGGATTCGGACTGGGACTCGATTATGTGAAAAAAATCGTAAAAGCACATGGATGGAAAATTAAAGCCGATAATAATCCATCCGGAGGCAGTATATTTACATTAATAATAACTTTGAAAGATAAAAACAGGCTTTCCCTTTTTGAAAGATTAATGAATCCGGGCTAAAAAGGATATGAAGCGTCTTTTGGAAAAATATTAAAATATATTACCAGAAAAAGTTAACTTTTTATTCTGAACTCATTAATGAGTTTAGTCTAAAAAGATGCTTCGCGCCCTTTTCAGACAAATTAGTAAAATTTATCAAACTGATTTATAATTATATACATAAGACATAAAGATTTTATAAATAAAAAATTTTAGTTTTTGTACTGACCTCATTAATAAAATAATATTGTTTCAGATATGCAGATTAAATCAATAAACATATTAATAGTTGAAGATGATGATACACTTCGATTTATCGTAAAAGACAACCTTGAACAAAAAAATTATAAAGTTGATGTTGCTGAAAATGGGAAGTCAGCAATAGAATTATTCGAAAAAAATAATTACAATCTTATTCTTCTAGATATAATGCTTCCGAAAATAGATGGTTTTAAAGTAGCAGAACATATAAGAAAAACAAACAAGGATGTTCCCATCATTTTTATTACTGCAAAGTCAATGACTGAGGACAAGATCACGGGCCTGTCTATCGGAGCAGATGATTATATAGTTAAACCGTTTAGCATGGAAGAACTTTTACTGAAAATAAAAATATTTCTCAGAAGAAGCAATATTATAGGCCCCTATGATACGAAATACCCGCGAACAAAAGAAATCGGCCGTTTTATCTTCCTTCCTGATGATCTTACTCTGTCCCTTGATGGCAAGGCGCGTAAGCTTACAATGAAAGAAACAGAGTTGATTAATCTTTTTGCGGAAAATCCCAACAAAGTTTTAAGCAGAAATGTTATTCTGGAAAAAATATGGGGTACAAACGATTATTTTTTAGGACGAAGCCTTGATGTTTTCATTTCCCGCCTTCGAAAATATTTTAAACCTGACCCAAACATAAAAATCATAAACCTTCATGGAATAGGATTCAAATTTTCAGTAAAAAAATAACATCCGCTATTTGCAGGAAATAAAAAAACAGCTACTTTTGCATTCCAAAATTATTGACAGGCATAATAAAAATATGAACGCATGAAACGAACATTTCAGCCATCAAACAGGAAAAGAAGAAATAAACATGGTTTCAGGGAGAGGATGTCAACAGCCAATGGCAGGAAAATATTAAAAGCCCGCCGTGCAAAAGGAAGAAAAAGGCTGACTGTTTCCGACGAAGGAAGGCATAAAAGATAATATACTCATGATACAATTCTTTTAAAGAAGGTAAGGAATGAAAAATTCTTTACCTTTTTGTATTTATACAAAAAATATATAAAAATTATTCCGGTGGAAAAAAAAATAAGCGCTATACTCAAGTTTCCCGGCCGATTACAAAAAATTTTTTATAAAGTCATTACAAAAGAAAGAATTACACCCTCTGAGGGTATTGAATTATTTCAGACACGTAATCTCTCATTACTCGGTTTTTTGGCCGACTCCGTTAAAAGAAGACTTACCGGCGACTATATTTTCTATAACCACAATTTTCACATTGAACCTTCAAATATTTGTATTAATCATTGTAAATTCTGCTCCTATCGTCGCAAAAAAGGTCAGAAGGGAGCATGGGAATACAGTATTAAAGAAATAGTTCAGGAAGTAGAAAAACAAACACATTCAGGCGTTACAGAGGTACATATTGTAGGTGGTGTTCATCCCTGCCGTGATATAAATTTTTACGCTGACATGTTAAATGCAATAAAAGAAAAAGCACCTCATCTCCATATCAAAGCATTCACAGCGGCAGAAATTGATCACATGTGTAAAATAGGTGGAGTTACGATAAAAGACGGATTACAGAAACTGAAGGAAGCAGGATTACAATCGATGCCCGGTGGTGGTGCGGAGATCTTCGATGAAACTATCAGGAATAAAATATGTCCGGATAAAACCGGCTCCCAAAAATGGTTAAATATACATCATACGGCACATAACCTTGGAATCCCCACAAATGCAACTATGCTTTACGGATTATTGGAAAATTATGAACACCGTATCGACCATATGCAACGCTTGCGTGAACTTCAGGACGAGACCAATGGCTTTAACGCATTTATTCCCCTTAAATTCAAGCATAAAAACAATGCCTTTGCAAAAATCAGCGAAACAACATTATTTGAGGACCTGAAAAATTATGCTGTTACAAGAATATTCATGGATAATATACCCCATATTAAAGCATACTGGCCAATGATCGGGAAAGAAACTGCCCGCTTATCATTAGCTTTTGGGGTTGATGATCTGGACGGAACTATCGGTGACTCTACAAAAATTTATTCAATGGCCGGCGGGGAGGAAAATCCTTCAGCAAGTACTGACGAACTAAAAAAAATGATTAGAGAAATGAATTTTAAACCGGCTGAAAGAGATTCATTATACAATATTATTCCCTTAGACCGTTAATATATAGACATATTGTCTTAATTTCATTTTTAACCTAAAAATCTATTTACCCGATTTTTATTAAAACTTTGTCTTCCAAACCTATTTTTACCTTATTTTTGCTTTGAATATTATGTGATAACTATAAAAAATGAGTTTCAGGAGGTTTCTTCTCAGCAGGTTGTTTTTAAAAAATTTACTCCTTGCAGTAATAGTGTTAATTGTAATGATTGTAATCACTATGCAGGGATTAAAAATATATACACGTCACGGACAGGCAAATCCGGTTCCTGACTTTTCGGGTCTTAATCCCTCCGAAGCATATCATACAGCCCGACAACATAATCTTAAAATAGAAATCGTCGATTCTCTTTATGTTGATGATGCCAAACCCGGAGTAATAGTTGACCAGGTTCCTGATGCAGGGCATAAGGTAAAAAAACACCGGACTATATTCCTTACGATAAACTCAACAACACCCGAACTGGTTACTTTGCCCCAACTGACCGATATCTCATTCCGCCAGTCACAGGCATTGATTGAAAACAGCGGATTACAAATCGGGCATATTTCATACCAACCTTCAGAATATAACAATCTGGTTTTGAGGGTAATGCTTGACTCTGCCAAGCTCTCTGCCGGACAAAAATTACCAAAGGGTACCAAAATAGACCTGATTGTAGGCCGGGAACAAGGTAATTTGGTTACCTCACTGCCCAACCTGACAGGACTGACTGTTGAGGAGGCAAAAATGGCGCTTACCGATGCCTTGTTGAATACCGGAGTGATTATTTATGACAATTCGGTATTATCAGAGGAAGATTCTCTGAATGCCCAGGTTTGGAGACAGCATCCTAATCCGAGAGTAACAGCATCTGTCAACCTCGGTTCTTCGGTTGATTTATGGGCTACTGTCGATCAACTGAAAATCGAAGATGCCATGGAACTTTTTTTCTGATAAGAACATGGAAGGATACCCGGAAAATAACAAAAATACTGAAGATATTGAATTGTATGAACATTACCGGTTAACGGTTGACCAGGGACAATCGACTATGCGCATAGATAAATTTCTGGCCAACCGGATTGAAAACGCCTCCCGAACAAGGATACAGGCCGCAGCTGATGCCGGAAATATACGGGTAAATGAAAACCAGGTAAAAGCAAGCTATAAAGTAAAAGCCGGGGATGAAATAAAAATTTTAATGGATTACCCGCGCAGGGAATTAAAGATCACACCCGAGGATATTCCTCTTAATATCATTTATGAAGATGATCAATTGGTTGTTATAAACAAACCTCCCGGACTTGTAGTACACCCCGGACACGGAAATTATTCAGGAACTATGGTTAATGCTCTTGCCTGGCATTATAAAGACCTGCCATTGTTCAATGAAAGCAATCTGCGTCCCGGCCTTATACATCGTATCGACAAAGATACCTCAGGCTTGATAGTTGTGGCTAAAACCGAAAATGCAAAAAACAAACTAGCAAGGCAATTTTACAATAAAACCGTTGAACGGCGATACCAGGCATTAGTCTGGGGAACTCCCAAAAATGAAACGGGAACTATTATTGGTAATATAGGACGCAGTTTAAAAAACAGACAGGTATTCACAGTTTTCCCAAAGGGAGATCGCGGGAAAGAGGCTGTTACACACTATACACTTTTAAAGTCACTGGACTATGTAAGCCTTCTGGAATGTGCCCTGGAAACAGGTCGCACCCATCAGATAAGAGTCCACATGAAATACATAAACCACCCTGTTTTCAATGATTCTAATTACGGAGGCGATCAGATTTTGCGGGGAACAACTTTTACGAAATACAAACAATTTGTGCAAAACTGTTTTAAATTGCTGCCTCGTCAGGCACTGCATGCAAAAACACTGGGCTTCATACACCCAACAAAAAAGGAAAAAATGTTATTCGATTCTGAATTACCTGAGGACATGGCACAGGTAATAATAAAATGGGGAAAATATATTGCAAACAGAAATGATTAAAAAACCAAACATAGCAGTGATTATCGGAGGTGACTCATCCGAATATGAAGTGTCGCTCAAAAGCGGAGATAATATTTTCAATGCAATAGATACTGTAAAATATACTCCCTGGCTTGTTTGTATGAAAGGTAAAGAATGGAAAATTCTGAAAAACGGGAAAAAAATAGCCAATATTGACAAATCGAATTTTACATTTTCATACATGGGAAAGAAAGTATACTTCGACTTTGCATATATAACTATCCACGGAACACCCGGCGAAGACGGTGTCCTTCAGGGATATTTCGATTTGCTGAAAATACCTTATTCTACCAGTAACGTGCATTCTTCCTCCCTCACATTCAACAAGTGGTTTTGTAATAATTATTTGCGCTGCCTTGGTATTAAGATGGCCCGTTCAGTCCTTATCAATAAAAATAGAAATCCGGATGAAGAGGAAATATTAAAGGAACTCGGACTGCCGGTTTTTGTTAAACCAAATGCAGGGGGATCAAGTTTCGGTATTACGAAAGTAAAAAGCAAAAAGGAGCTTTATCCTGCATTGGTTGAAGCATGGAAAGAAAGTAAAGGTGCAATAGTGGAAGAATTTATCGAAGGGACTGAATATACATGTGGCCTTGTAAAATTAAAAAATGAAAAACTTATTTTCCCTTTAACCGAAGTAATACCAAGGAATGAGTTCTTTGATTATGAAGCTAAATACACCCCCGGAGTTACCGATGAAATTACTCCGGCAAGACTACCTGATAATATATCGGGAAAATGCCGGCAGTTAAGTTCCCGAATTTATGACCTTTGCCGGTGTTCCGGCATAGTAAGAGTGGATTATATCCTGAACAACGGTGAATTCTATTTTTTGGAAGTCAATACTACACCGGGAATGACGGACACAAGCTTTATTCCCCAGCAAATTAAAGCTATGGGACTAACCCTGAAAGAAGTAATTTCACGTGTTATTGAGGAGAAATTAAAACAAGCATAATACAATCCGGGGATATTACTGACAAACTCCGGTAACAGCAAAAAAAACTGATGATTAAAAATTCCGAAAACAAAATCTGCTAAAACTTATTTTCAGGATTATTTATAACTACAAATATTGAATCCACTCTGAAAAGTATATTTTATCATCAAATTTCAATAAAAAATAATTGGTTAAAAATTTAAAATATTGATATTCAGATATTTACATTTACTATTAATATGATATTTTTGAGATATTTTTGTTTTTAGACTTTTCGAAGCAAGCTCAATATTCACAATAAACATTTGTGAATAAAATTAGTTAACAACTAAAATCGATATAATTTGTCCGTCCAATTACGAATTTTGTACTTTTGATCTAAAATTAATAATTCACTTTCCTCATTAAGGAATTTAGTCCGGAAGGTACTACATGCTCTTTTTATTTTTAAACAAAATTATTAAACCGGCCTTCAATTAGTTACGAACTAATTAGTGCCTGTCCATAAAGTAAAGAGTCTGGAGTAGAAAGTTCGCTGACAAGGCTTGTGTAGCCCGAAAAATGTGAGTTTACTATTCGTAAATGACCATTTTGAGGGCAAGCATAACGCAGTCAGTGGACTTTATAGACGGACTCTCGTATGTTTTTTATACTGAACTCTATAATTAAATACAAAAAATGGCTGCAGAAAATAAAAAAAATGCTTCTAATCAGGGACGCAGACAAAAAGGAATGACCATAGATGAGATCAATGCACAATACGGAAAACTGCCTCCCCAGGCTCTTGAAGTTGAGGAAGCAGTATTGGGAGCATTGATGCTGGAACGTGATGCATATATTACCGTAGCAGATATAATTGAAGCTTCCAGTTTTTATAAGGAAGAGCATCAAAAAATTTTCGAAGCCATAAAAGACCTTTCTTCCAAAGAGAAGCCCGTTGACCTTCTAATGGTTACCCAGGAACTTAAAGACCGTGATCAGCTTGATGAAATAGGAGGACCCGGATATATCACCCAACTCACAAGAAGAGTGGCTTCAGCAGCCCATCTGGAATTTCATGCACGTATTATTGCCCAAAAATTTATTCAGCGTGAACTAATACGTGTCTCTTCAGAGATCCAGGGAAAATCTTATGATGATACCATCGACGTTGATGACCTCATTGACTTTTCGGAATCATCTCTTTTTCAGGTAGCCGAACGTAATATTAAAAAAGAAACTGTTCCTATTAAACCTGTTTTGAACGATGCTATCCTTCAAATTGAAAAAGCAAGAAACCAGAAAGACGGCTTAAGCGGCGTGCCCTCGGGATTTACAGCCATTGACCGCATAACCTCCGGATGGCAAAAAACAGACCTGATCATTATTGCTGCCCGTCCGTCAATGGGGAAAACGGCTTTTGTGCTTAGCATGGCACGAAATATCGCAGTAGAACATGAAAGGCCGGTGGCTGTATTTTCATTGGAGATGTCATCCATACAACTTGCCAACCGACTTATTGCAGCTGAAACCGAATTGGGCTCGGAAAAGCTAAAAACCGGCAGACTGGAAAATTATGAATGGGAACATCTGAACCGTAAAATTTCAGCTCTGGAACAAGCTCCCATATTTATAGATGATACCCCTGCCCTGTCGATCTTCGAATTAAGAGCTAAATGCCGGCGCCTGAAAATGCAGCATGATATACAGGTTGTCATCGTTGACTATCTTCAATTAATGACTTCAGGCATGGAAGGCCGTGGTAGCAGGGAACAGGAAGTAAGCAATATCTCCCGGTCACTCAAATCTATTGCCAAAGAGCTTGACATACCTATACTTGCACTCTCTCAGCTCAACCGGTCTGTTGAATCACGCGAAGGTAAACGCCCCCAGCTTTCCGACCTGCGTGAATCAGGAGCTATCGAACAGGATGCAGATATAGTTGCATTTATTCACCGGCCGGAATATTATGGTATTACCGAAGACGACTCCGGAAATTCACTCATCGGGGTAGCTGAAATTATTATAGCTAAACACCGTAATGGGGCTACCGGAGATGTACATCTGGCATTCAAAAAAGAACTGGCAAAATTCAATGAAATGGAACCACGTCTCGATTATGAATTCCCTTCCGGCTCAAAAACATTCAGCTCTAAAATGAACAAGGATGAAGAAGATGAATCTCTAGGGGCAGGTATTTTAAATAATAACGACTATGACAGGTCAGGCAACAGAAACTCTGACACACCTTTTTAATGAAGAAAATAACATTTATTGCCATATTACTATTCTTAATAATCAGGGGTTACTCAATCCAGCTATTGATACCAATGGACGATTCGCAGAAGGACCACCTTAAATCTTACGGAATTGCTTACTGGGTATTGCAGCACGATATTGAAGTCAAATGGCTGCTTAATTACAGGGGGGGAAGCTTTCTGATGCAAAGTTTACCTGAAATTGAAAACGAATGCGTAATAAGAGGAGTTTTTTTCGAAACAATGACCGATGCCCAGGCCTCGGCAATACTCAACGGCATTGCAGAACCGGATGTAAACCAGGATGCAGTGAGAATGAACAAAGCACCCAGAATAGCAGTTTACTCACCACCTAACAAACAGCCGTGGGATGATGCAGTTACCCTTGTCCTTACTTATGCGGAAATTGATTATGATGTTGTATATGACCAGGAGATACTGAACGGTGAACTTTCAAAATACGACTGGCTGCACTTGCATCATGAAGACTTTACAGGACAATTTGGTAAATTCTGGAGGACTTACCAGCATATGCCCTGGTATCAGCAGGATGTTAATATCAACAAACAACTGGCAGAAGAACTCGGTTTCCTTAAAGTCTCCGAGATGAAATCTTTTGTAGTACAGGAAATTGAAAAATATGTCTTAAACGGTGGTTTTCTGTTTGCCATGTGTGCTGCCACCGACACTTACGATATTGCTATGGCTGCAAGAGGAATTGATATTTGCGCCCCCATGTTCGACGGTGACCCAATGGATAAAAATGCTGATGAAAAACTAGATTTTTCAAGGACTTTCGCCTTTGAAAATTTTCATTTGGAAAAAGACCCCAATGTTTATGAATTTTCCGATATAGATGCTACACAGAGCCGGCAGAACAAAGTTACCAGAGAAACCGATTATTTCACACTCTTCGAATTTTCCGCTAAATGGGATCCTGTGCCAACTATGCTTTGCCAGAACCACAAAAACATGATAAAAGGATTTATGGGACAAACGACAGCTTTCAGGAAAGAAGTGATAAAACCCAATGTACTTATTATGGGAGAAAACAAACCCGCCCGGGAGGCGCGGTACATTCACGGGGAGAGAGGAAAAGGATTCTGGACTTTCTATGGGGGACATGATCCTGAAGATTACAGGCATCTGGTGGGTGATCCGCCTACCGACCTTAACCTCCATCCAAATTCCCCCGGGTACAGACTAATCCTAAATAATATATTATTCCCTGCAGCAAGGAAGAAGAAAAGAAAAACCTAAATTAGTTTAAAAATTAAATTTAACCTCATATTCGCCGGGTATCAGCAGATCAAAATCAAAAATACAATGATAGTTGAAAGTCCCGGCCTTATCAGTGGCATTAAATTCCAGGTGTGAATTGAACGGAAAAATAATATCCTCATATCCGGTAAAATTTGTACGAATAGATTCTGTTCCGCTTGAAGCGGTCATTTGTAAGCCATCTGCTGAATATAAGGTCCTTGAGCCCCATTGCCATACAAACCCCACTTTATTACCGTCCCCTACACGCTGAATGGAATAATTATTAATGTATTGTTTTCTGTTAATTTTGTATAGAGGAGCATTTTTATCGTCGCCTGTAAAGTAACCCAACTTCCAGTAACCATCCTGAACTTCACCGTTTTGTTTTGTAAGGATACCTTCACCGTCAGGCTTTCCGTTACTGAATTCACCTTCGTAAATATCGCCGTTAGCCCAAATATACTTGCCGTCACCATGTGGATAACCTCTCTTGAATTCACCTTCATAAGTGTCAACACCAACAGCCTTTCCTGAACCATGAGCGAGCCCTCTCCTGCAATCACCGGTATATTCACCCTTCAATTCATGAACAAGCACCTCGCATTTATCATTTTCATTTCTTCCGGTATTAAATCCCACCAGAATACTTAAAAAAACAGTACAAATAATAAGCTTTTTCATATTTATAAAATTTATAATTACATAAAAATTTGATAACCTGATTTTTGCCTTAAGGCAAATTAATAAGGAATCATTTTATTACCACTCACGAGTAAAATTTTCAAATCGCACCCTGTAATCATATTTAGAAAAATCATATTATCAAAGGTAAATAAAATTCTCCCGATCTTATA
>CAZTAL010000014.1:0-14051 GCA_964611525.1 uncultured Prolixibacteraceae bacterium | reverse complement strand
TTTGTAGTATAGTTTTAGTTCATAGGTTTAGGTTTGATTAGTTTTATTGGTTTAGTTAGATGAAAAGGATGGGTGTTGACCCGTCCTTTTTTATTTTCCACAAATCATTATCACTAATATTTTCCACAAATCATTATCACTAATATTTTTCTAAGCAAACTTATAATAAACCAGGGGTATAATATTTCTAGACCTGTATAGAAAAAATGATACGGTAAAAAAGAAGTCCGAAAACAACTCAAAAAATTATACCAGTTGATCGGAGTTCTTATGTATTTTAATTATTGCTGAAACGATCTGCTTCATATCATTCTGTGAACCAAGAAGCATATTATGTCCAAACCATACTGCCTCCTCACACAACTGATCATTACCGGGAAGTACATTTTCCTCACGGTATCTGTTTAATCTTTCTTTTGAGAAAAGCCGTTGATAACCCCTTGAACTTAAAGCATCTTCTATCAGTCCATCCTTATTTTGCGGTCCGTAACCACCCGAACAGGGAATACCTTCCGCTCTCAAAGCACTTAAAAACTTATCCCTTGGAGCATTACTGAAATATTCCTTTTTATACCTGAAAGGATAAAGATGGTAAGCAGACCTTGTAGCTCCTTCAGCAAGCTTGTAAGGAATAATCCCCGGAATATTCCTCAACTGTGAATCAAGAAACTGCGCATTTGCCAGACGTATATCAGCATCTCTTTGAATTCGTTTCATCTGTGACATCAGAATAACAGCCTGAAATTCCTGCATCCGGCGGTTACTTCCCCTTAAAGGATAGCTGCTGGTGGCTTTTACGCTTCCATAAGGCCGACCGCAGTTATGAAATGAATAACACTTATCCATTATCTCATCATCATCGCCGACAATGGCACCTCCTTCTCCTGCCGGAAGATTTTTAGAATTCTGGAAGCTGAAACAGCCAAGGTCTCCAAGTGTACCACATTTTTTACCCTTGTATTCAGCAAGCCAGGCCTGACAGGCATCTTCTATTACCTTAAGATCATGCTTCTTCGCAATGGCATTAATTTTATCCATATCGCAGGGCAAACCAAGTATATGAACAGGAAGAATGGCTTTTGTCCTTTCCGTTATCCTTTCTTCAATCTTAGCAGGATTCATTGTAAATGTTTCCGGATCTGTATCCACAAAAACCGGTAAGGCTTTACTAAGAAAAACAACATTATATGTTGCAATAAAGGTATATGGCGAAACCAATACCTCGTCTCCTGCATCTATTCCGAGTACATGCAGGGCTACAAGAAGAGCAGTAGTACCACTGGCGGTGGCAAGACAACGTTTAGCTCCCATGAGTTCAGCATATTTCTTTTCAAATTCCGTTACTTTATTACCACCTAACCTGCACCATATTCCGCTTCGCAGAACAGATGTAATTTCCCCTTCGGCATCTTTATTCCATACCGGCCATTTAAGCCACCCATTGGTCCTCACTGGTGAACCACCTTTTATTGCCAGCTTGTCAGCACTTTTACTGTAAATCTCAAATACCGGTATAGTAGTCATCAATGAAGCTGTTCCCACTGACGCTTTCTCAATAAAATGCCTCCTTGAAATTATCAGCTTGCTCATTAGTTTAAAATTTACTGTTTGCAAAAAAAATATTAGATATAATGTAAGATCAAAAAATAAATCAATTAATTACAATTTTCCCCATTGAAAGATGATTTATCTATGATCAATCAAAACATTAGTTTTATAAAAAACTAATAGTCAATAGCTTAAATTGCCAAAATTTTAAAATTTCCCTCTTAAATATCCCCTTTTTATTAATTCACTTTTTAAAAACCATTATTACAAGTGCTATATTATAATTTAACACTATATTTTATGAGCATTAGTCTGAACAAATATATCACGTAATTAATCATATAATATTGTTGGACCAGTAATTGTACTGGTTGTCATATCGTCAGTGTCCCAAAATACTATAAACTCAATAAATCGCCGGTATATAGTTTACTGTTCCTACACAAAAAAAAGAAAATGTCATTCATAAACATAAACATTATTACCAACAGATTCTTTATTTCAAATAAGTCTTTAAGGTAATAAAAATTAATCAGATTATCATTATAAATCCATGATTTCTGCACCCTGCTCAAAAACAATATCCCTGGGTATACCGGCTTCATTGATCCTGTCCAAATCTTTCTGCAACTGTTCACGAATAAAACCTTTTTCATCGATCATCTGCTTCGCTTTCTCATAGTTTCCGTCTCCCTGAATTCGCAAAATCATCTCAGAAAGACTGAACATGGCATCTCTCATCTTTTCATAATTCACACTGTAAGTACCTGTCCTCTCATCACGATCAAAAGCCCCCCGTTCCTGAAAATAGTAAAAACGCATCATATTAGCTTTCCCATGTGCACTGGCGGCTCCAAAGCGAACCGAACGGAAAATACCGGCCATGAAAGTGACAAAATTATCCATCATATCTTTTTCACCCATCTCACCTATTTCATTGAGATGATAAATGCACCAAAGACCTAAAATATCTGCTTTACTTTCTTCTATTGACGTATAAGCATCCTTCAAAGCTTCACGAACTGTAGTGGTCTGGTCCACTGTCTTGCCCAGTCCGAGACCGTGCGACACCTCATGGAACATAGTATTCTCGAAAAAAGCATCAAACTTAACATGTTTACGTTGTTCTTCATTTATAAGCAGATCAGCGATTGGGATAAGTATTTTATCGAATTTGGCCTGCATGGAATTTTTTAACTGCAATTTACGGCTGCCTTTTGTCTCGCGCACCTTTTCATCATTAGGAAGGTTGATGGCAATTGTTTTACTTCCTGCGTTACAGTCCCCGCCATAAAATATGGCATCATAAACATTGATATCTGAATCAATACCGGGTATTTCATTTTTATAAGCTGGCGGACAAGGCAGATTTTCCTGCAGTCCGGGAAGTAATTCAGTATATTTCGATAATTTTTCACTCCATTCCCTATCCTTTATCAGAATAAAAGATTCATGAGCGGTTTTGTATCCGAATAACTGATCTTCGTAATTTTCTATAGGACCCACGATGAATTCGACAGTATTATTTTTCATCTCCATCCATGCCACATCACTTTCATAATATTCATCTGTCAGAAGAGCCACAGCCCTTTTCAGCAGATAATTCTTGAGACCCTGATCTTCGGCAAGTTCAGCAGCTTCGCAGATCAGACCGGCTGCCTTTTTAGTTTGTTCCATGAATGCAACATGATAAGGAACTGATTTTAAATTCCCGCTTTCGTCACGTCGAATAAGGGTATAAAGACCGGCTTTCGTGGAACATTCCCATGCTTCAAATTCAGCCTTTGTCATGTCGGCGGGATAAAAATTAGCCCCTGAAGGCTTTGGCCCATAACCTTCCAAAAACGGCTCATTATTACTCAAACGCTCCCAGGGCCCATAGTTAATTTCCAAAAACTTTCTGGTATATTTATTCTGATCATCTGTAAACAGTTTGGATTTATCACCAAAAGCCTCGACCCAAAAAATCTCGTCCATTATTTTAGCCACCTCAAGCAGCATGGGAATCATCTGTTTCTCTTTTTCAGTAAGCACACTCATATCAGTCGTGAGCTTAAACGATGCATATTCTTCCACTTTTTTTTGTATTTCAGTTTTTTCTTCGGTTTTCTCATCTTTGGATGTTGGCTTACAGCCAAATACCAGGGCTGCAATAATTGTTATCAGTAGTAGATTCTTCATTTTAATATATATTAATTTTTCAACAAACAGAACCTGCCATGTCAATAGTAATTCTCTTTTTTATTTCACATGGATGGTTCATTTCATTAGTATTTATTAAGACACTGATTTTATATGATTTAAAAAAATTTTTTAATCATACCCATGGGTATATTTTTTGATTAAAAAAATTTATGCTCGTTTCATTTTGCTTTTTATAGCAAACTCTTACCATCATACCGACCTTTCTTGTATATCCCTGTAATAATCTGAACACACTCAAAGGATTGTAAATTTTAAGGTATGATTAAAAATGTGATATCAAACCCAATATTTCTATCATAGTTCAAAGATACGAAATCAATAAATAACATATAAAACTTTTTTGATATTTACAAAAATTATTTAATTTTGTGAACTAAACATCCAATTTTTTAGTATGAACAATTCACAAAATAAAAAAAATGACGTTATATTATCAATTTACAAGGATAGCAAGACGGTATTTCGTTTAAAAGATATCGCTCTGATAACCGGTGAGAGCGATTTTCAATCACTCAATAAAAAATTAAACTATTCCGTTCGTACAGGCAAGTTACAGAATCCACGAAAGGGCATATACACCAAACCGGACTACAGTAAAGAAGAATTGGCATGCACTATTTATACACCTTCATATATATCTTTGGAGTATGTCCTTCAAAAGGCCGGTATTTTATTCCAGCACGATTCGCGGACTACTGTTATAAGTTATTTAAGCAGGAGCATTGATGTCGAAGATAACACTTACTTATACCGTAAAATTAAAGGGGAAATACTTGTTAATACCAATGGTATAATCAGGCAAAATAATCAGATAAATATCGCTTCAGCAGAAAGAGCATTTTTGGATTTATTATATCTGAATGCAAATTATTATTTTGACAACCTCGATCCACTTAACATGGAAAATGTGAATAAGCTCCTTCCCATATATAACTCAAATTCTCTGATAAAAAGAGTAAAAAAACTATTTCCAAATGATTAATATAAACAAACACAAATTCTTACTGCTTCAAATATTAAAAGATATTTATTCTGACATAGAATTGGCTAATTGTATGGGTTTTAAAGGTGGAACTGCATTGATGTTCTTTTACGATTTACCCAGATTTTCCATTGATTTGGATTTTAACCTTACTGATAATAAAAAAGAAGATGCGGTTTACGCCAAAGTCAAAAATATATTACTTAAATACGGAACCATATTTGATGAGGCAAAAAAATTTTATGGTCCGTTAATTGTTCTAAACTATGGATATGGCGAAAGAAAACTAAAGGTAGAAATTTCAAAACGAAGATTCAATGACCGCTACGAAATAAAAAATTTTTTAGGAATAAACATAAAAGTTATGGTCGTGCAAGATATGTTTGCTCATAAACTTTGTGCACTGCTCGACAGAAATGTAGTTGCCAACCGCGACATTTTCGATTGTTGGTTTTTTATGGATAAACGTACGCCAATTAATAAAAGCATTGTTGAATCACGAATGGAAATGTCATTGTCTGAATACCTTGAAAAATGCATTGAGCTTCTGGAATCACTGAGCGATAAAGGCATGTTACATGGTATGGGAGAGCTGATGGATGATAGCATGAAAAAATTTGTACAAAGAAAAATGCGTAAGGAAGTTATTAGTTTGTTGAAATTCTATAGAGACTTTCCAATAGTTTGACAAAAAAATTCCCAAAAAAGCAAAAGGTTAAAGTTCAAAAATATTGATATGCCCGGCTAGTATTTCATCGTACATCATAAAATAATAAATTCTCCTCGTACAAGGGAAAAATTTATGGTTTATCTCCTGCAGAATGAACCCTTACCAATATGATTCATCTCCTGCAGAATGAACCTTTATCAACTAACCTTGTATTTTGTCCAAAAATTAATAATTTTATCCTTGACTTTATTACAAAATTACAAGCAAATTACCCTGACTTTGTTACAAAAAATTAATAATTATGATTGACTTTATTACAAAAATTAACTATTTTTACCCTGACTTTATTACAATTATAATTTAATAAAATGATTTTCAGGAGAAAAATATTAATGGATTTGGAGGCATGGGAAAAAGACACAAATCCTAAACCACTTATTATACGAGGTGCCCGGCAAGTCGGGAAAACAACCTTAATAGAGGAGTTTTCAAAAAAATATAAATTCAGGATTTTATTAAATCTTGAAAAATCCTCAGATATTGCGTACTTCAATAATTACAATGAGGCAAAGCCAATTATAGAATCACTTTTCCTGTCAAAAAACATTTCTATATCTTCCATTGATGATACTTTGTTGTTTATAGATGAAATACAGGAATCACCTAAAGCTATTGAAATGCTTCGATATATTTATGAAGAGTTCCCCGAATTAAATGTTTTAGCAGCAGGATCACTTTTGGAATTTGCCATGAAAAAGGTCAAAAGCTTTCCTGTTGGCAGAGTAGAATATTTATATATGCATCCTTTAAATTTCCAGGAATACCTTGAAGCTATTAATCATCAAGCAGCTTTAAATCAATTAAACAAGATACCCTGTGAGCCATTTGCTCACAATGTTTTAACAGGTTTATTCAACAGATATGCCATCGTCGGAGGAATGCCCGAAGTAATAAATAAACTTATTGAAAAAAATAGCATAACGGAACTCCCGAAAGTCTATAACAGTATTTGGAACACATACAAAAATGATGTTGAAAAATATACTTCCAATGATACCGAACGTAAAGTTATAAAACACATTATGTCAATAGCACATTTGTATATTGATCAAAGGATTAAATTTCAAAATTTTGGACAGTCAAAATACAAATCAAGAGAAGTAGGGGAAGCATTCAGAAACTTAGATGATGCTAAAATTATTCAATTAATTTATCCTACAACTAATTTTGAAATTCCGGTAAAGCCTGATTTGAGAAAATCACCTCGCCTGCAATTTCTTGATACGGGAATGATAAATAACGAATTGGGAATACAGACAGAAATGATTTCTTTTAATGATTTAAATAATTCATATAAAGGTGCTATTATTCCCCACATGATTACACAGGAGTTAATTTCATTAAATACATTTTCATATAAAAAACCATATTTTTGGGTTCGAGAAAAAAAACAATCATCGGCTGAAGTAGATTTAATCTTTACCTACCGGAGTAAAGTTATTCCTATTGAAATTAAATCGGGAAATGAAGGTACTTTGAGATCTTTGCATCAGTTTGTTGAGCGTAGCGACCATCCCTATGCTGTTCGTATATATGCAGGTGAATTTAAAATAATAAAAACAAAAACTACCGGAGGAAAACCTTATCTGCTCATGAATTTGCCCTATTATCTGGGCACAAAAATCCCGGAATATATAGAATACTTTGTTGAAAATTTTTCACTATAACGGTGGAAAAATTATCGCCAGACATTAAGTTTGATAATCTATTTTTATAAAATATGTCATTACGCCAGTTACAGAAATTAATTCGCAATTATCTTAAAATCCAAGGATCTTCAATGCCAATATAATCAAAATATAATTTTATTACTGTCCGGAGAAAAAATAGTTATTGGACTAAAACCCTTTTTTGATGCAATATTCTTAGCCCCAACATTAATGCCGGGGTAACAAAAAAATTTATAGCGACCGGCCTACAGCCTAAATAATAATAAGATTGAAAATGAGATATTTAAGGAATTAATTGTATAAAAAACAAGATTTTATAATTTACCCGGACAACAATGATATAATTTATATAATAAAATACGTACAACATGCTGTACATGTATACAAATTTCACTATATTTGTCAAAGAAATAACCTAAAATTAGAGGTATGGAAATCACAACATATACAAGTTTCAGACGTAATTTGAAGTCATATATGGACTTAATTTTTAGTTCCCGTGTTCCTTTATTTGTTACCCGGTCTAAAGGAGAAGATGTTGTTGTGCTCTCAAAAACAGACTTTGAAGGTATGCAGGAAACTATCCATTTACTTTCCAGTCCGAAGAATGCTGAACGAATTGCCCTTGCATTAAAAGAATATGAACAAGGTAAAGGGCAATTAAAGAATTTAATTGAGGAATAATGGAGTTAATATTTATGTCCCCGGCCTGGGAGGATTATTTGTATTGGCAACAGACAGACAAAAAAACACTTCGTAGAATAAATGAGTTAATAAAACAATGTCAACGAACTCCTTTTGAAGGAATCGGAAAACCAGAACGGTTAACAGGTAATCTGACAGGATGGTGGTCAAGAAGAATAGACCAGGAACACCGACTTATATATAAAGCAGAAAATAACAAACTTTATATTTTACAATGCAGAAAGCATTATTAAGCCTTACAAAACTATTACTTGTATCAAAAAACCCGGATCACACCAATGAAAATTTGTTAAAAGGATCCTAAGGGTTTAAACTGAAAGTTACCATAAACAACAACAGAGGAATATCACTGCAATATTTATGACCTGAATAATCATCTATCTTATCCTAGAATTCCCCTACATTTTGTGGTCTGTCAGCAGCTGTGATTCCCATTGCCCTTATCCTTTTCTGAAATTCTTCATCTGATTCCCCCGGACCGGGAAATGCATCACTCGGAGTATGTTCTCTTTGCATGATATTATCTATTTTTTCTGCAATATCCGGGTATTTTTCAGACAGATCATTATCCTGCTCCGGATTTTCTATCAGGTTAAATATCTGCAATTTTCCCTGTTTGTCCTTATAACCGTACCAATCTCCCCTTCTCACAGCCTGTTCACCTTTGAACTCCCAGTAAAGAAAATCATGTTCTTTTTGTTTACTGTCTTCTCCGAGTAATGTCGGCAAAAAGGATATTCCATCTATATCATCAGGTGGTTTTACCCCGATTATATCAGCGAATGTCGGCATGATATCCCAGAAAGCCCATATATGGTCACTTACACTACCCGGTTCAATATGTCCCGGCCAGCAAGCCAGGGCAGGAACATGAAAAGCACCATCTCTGATATCACCCTTTGATCCTGCCGTCGGACACTGATTATTAAATAATTCCTTTATTGAAATCTCTCCCTCGGCAGGCCTGGGATCGGAATTACCGTTATCGGAATCAAAAATGATTAAAGTATTATCCCCTATATCCAGTTCTTTCAATAAATTCAGAAGCTTTCCGATTTCTCCATCCATTCTGGTGATCATTGCCGCATAAACCTTATGTGTCAGTGGCCAGTCCTTGTCATTATATATGCCAAGTTCCGGTACAATATTGTATCCGTGAGGCGGAGTATAAGGCAAGTATAAAAAGAAGGGTTTGTCCTTGTTTTTGCAGACAAATTCCAGAGACTTTTTACAGTACTCATCAAACGCGTATTTTGCCTTTGATGGATCAGGGATGCCAAGAGGATGACAAACACCATTTTCATCATAGGGCTGTTCCCCTCTGTAATTTTCCAGAATATGATGTTCACCGTTTTCAGGATAATACACCCGCTCCTCATTATGGTACAGAAACTCAGGATAATGACAATGAGCGTGTCTTTGATTAAGGTATCCGTAAAACTCGTCGAATCCCATCCTGCGGGGAATACCATACTGATTGTGAAGTGCCAGTCCCCATTTACCAAACATGCCGGTTATGTACCCCGCCTCCTTAAGCATCATAGCTACGGTATAATCACCTTCCTTAAGACTCTCCCTATAGCCGTTGTACATATTTTCACGCACCCTGGCATGACCCGAATGCAAGCCCTGCATCAGGCATGATCTTGAAGGGGCACAAACAGCACTACCGGCATAAGCATTTGTGAATCTCATACCATTTTCTGCAATTTTATCCAGATTAGGAGTTTTTATTAATTCCTGTCCGTATGGCCCCATCTCATTATAACCCATATCATCAGCCATAATATAAATAAGATTAGGCTTTTCTTCTTCCTGATGTTTTTTTTCAGGACTATTGCAACTAACTGCTGTGGCAACACTAAATGTAACGCAGGTAATTAAACTGATTTTTATAAATTTACGTTTATTCATTATGAGTAATTCAAAATATTCAACCTTCTATTCTGTATTGCCTCCTCAGCGAGTCAAGTTTCTCCTTAAGTTTACCTATTAACTCCTGGTGATCCGGGGAAGAATAAAGGTTGTTAAGTTCATTGGGGTCTTCTTTTAAATCATACAATTCCCATCCTTCATCTCCGTATAAAAAATGGATCAGCTTGTAACGGTCTGTTCTCACTCCCTCATGAGGACCAATACCATAGGCCTCCTCATAAAATTTATAAAATATGGCATTACGCCATTCCTCAGGCTCAGAACCAATAGCAATTGATTTAAAACTTATCCCCTGCAAGTCTTCCGGTTTCGAAATACTGGCGAAATCAAGAAAGGTTGGCATGAAATCAAGATTCAAAACCATAGCATCCGAAACATCCCCTGCAGGAATAATGCCGGGATATCTTATAAGTAATGGCATGCGCAGTGCCTCCTCATACATAAAGCGCTTATCATAAAGACCATGCTCACCCAGAAAAAATCCCTGATCGGATGTATAAACTATAAATGTATTATTACTTAGTCCGGACTTGTCAAGATAATCGAGTACACGACCTACGTTATCGTCAACAGATGATATGCAACCCAGGTAATGCTTCATATACTTTTGATATACCCATTCTCTTGTTTCCTGCTCAGTCATTACGCCGGGCAATTCCCCATACCGTTTAAAATGTAAATTCCATAAAAAAGGACCTACATGCAATTTTGAATTCCTGATCTGGTTTGTGCGTGTTTCATAGTTGTCGTTGAATGTTACAGGCAAGGGAATATCCCTGTCATTATACATATCCATTTTTTCCTCTGCCGGTTCCCAGTTAGCATGGGGAGCCTTATGATGCAGCATCATAAAAAAAGGTTTGCCGGAGTTGGAGGATTTCCACCTGTTGAGCCACTCAAGTGCCTTATCTGTTAGAATGTCTGTAACATATCCCTTATTATTATGTTTCTCTCCATTTTCTATCATTGCCGGATCATAATATACTCCCTGTCCGGGTAACACATTATAATAATCAAAACCGGTCGGCGCACTTTTGAGATGCCATTTACCGATCATTGCCGTCTCGTATCCTGCTTCACGGAAAAGCTTTGAAACTGTCTGCTGACTGCCATCAAATTCTTTGGCATTATCCACAACTCCATTTAAATGGCTGTACTTGCCGGTCAGGATAACTGCACGACTGGGAGCACATATACTATTTGTGCAAAAACAATTTCTGAAGATCATCCCCTCCTTCGCAATCCTGTCTATATTAGGAGTCTTATTGATCTTGCTCCCATAAGCACTGATAGCCTGCGTAGCATGATCATCACTCATGATAAAAAGGATATTAGGTCGTTGGAGTTTTTTTTCTTTAGGAGTGCAATAAAATATTCCTGTTGTAAAAATAATAATGCTGATTAACTTTAAAAATTTAATTTCCATGTGATAATTCTTTATAATTTTTGTCTGCGAAAATTACGATTTTTTTTTATTACTCCGGTATTAATTCCGGAACTAATGATACCCTATTTTAACAGGACACTGACTCAATTAAATATCAATACAAAAATCCGAACAGTCAGAGGGGAATTTGATTAAAAATGCCACTTTCAAATCAATTATTCCTCCAATATATTTACCTCACTAATCTTACCGGTATTCCTGACCAGTCGGAGAGTCTTTATCTCGCATCCATGGAAATTGCCTGTCCACTTGCGATCAGCAAAACGCATGTCGAGTGTTGCGACAGTTTCCTCTCCGGTAGTCTCGACACACCGAAATACAAGGTCGTCATTGTCCTCTGCCTGTTTAACGGCCGATACAATAATATTCGGTTTATCAACAGAAAGAAAAGAGCCTGATTTTGGCATGTTTCCCGGATGGATTCCCTGATAAATGAAAACCGGAGGTGACGTAAGCTCCTCCGCACGCCTTATAACACTGCTCTGTTTCCATCCTCCCATGTGAGGTATCAATACCATCTTAAATGTCTGGGTACCCTGATCCATCCATATATACTCCTCCTTTTTATCAAGCTTCCAGGGATCATGATGTGCATATACCGCAGAACGTGCAACTGATATCTGCATATCATTGTTCAGTACATTATAACCATACTTGGCATCATTTATAACTGCCAGTCCGTAAGTATTTCCATTAACCTTGCCGGAAAGATCAATCCATCTCTGCCCCGGATCTTCATCACCATTGGTATCTCTTTTTATAAATCCGTAAGGAACTTCATATGTTGCAACAGGTAATTCAATATTCACGGGGAAAGAAAACTTAAGCATCTTAAGCTGTTCGTGCCAATCGAGGGTGACTCTGGCCTCCAGATCATCCGACCCCGAGACAAGCGACCAGTCAATAGACAGTTTGGAATCTCCGTATTTTGTTATAATACGGGCAGTAGCCCTGAGCGGACCTTCCTCAAGTATTTTTATCGTTGCATTACCAAATTCACCTGTCTCGCCGGAATATGTTCTGACGCCATGACTCCAGGTGTCACTGGGATCATCTATCACTACTGCCCTGCAACCTTTCTGACCGCCGGCGAAGACTTCTTCTGCGGTTCTCTTATCATAGATACCTATTGTCCCTTTATCTGAAAAACTTACCCTTAAATATTCATTCTCAAGGGTATTTTTTGTTGTTTTAACCGGTTTAGCTATTTCGTGAGAATATCCTTGTTTTAGCCTTACCTGGCGGTATCCCATAGGTGGTAACTTTACCTGCGCAACAAGATTATTATGGCGACTTCTTGTCTGGGTGACTCCACGACCCCACTGATGTGGTACCGAATTGCCCTGTTCATCTTCAACCCGTGATGTTCTTTTTTCAACATCCCATGCAAAAGGATAGTCTATAATGTTTTTGCTTTCCCATGCATGTGGATTAAATATCAGGAGGTACTGTGAATCAGGATCCGAGGTAGGTATCTCCCATTCCAGCTTTTGAAGTGATAAAAAGGTTGCCTGATTTGCTATATCTGACGCATATCCGTAACCATCTGCGGCCGTTTTAGAATGCTCAGGAACAGAGGTTCCTGCCAGACTGTCGTGAAACTGAAGGAACAATACCCTTTGCCAGGCAGAGGTCAGTTTGTCTCTCGGATAGTCAGCACCCCACACTACAGATCCCAGAGAAGATATCTTTTCAGCGGTCATAAGGGCGGCTTCAGACTGACGATTACCTTTCTTGATGGCTGATTCTACCGTATAACATCCAACAGCATGATGCTGAAGATCATCACTTACAACCGGAAAATCCAGGTTGCCTTTTGATCGAATCTCATCAAAATAATTATTAACAGTACTGAAAAACACTTTTGGCGCCCCCTTCTCATCTTTCAGTTCATTAATAGAGCGGATGTTTGCCTTAGTGGGACCTCCACCATGATCACCTACCCCGTAAAATGCCATAAAACTTTTCATGGGCTGTCCCTGAAAACGATCCAGAATCTCTCTCACACGCTCTTTTACCGATGGATCGTGGACATTATAACTTATTGGAATACGGTAAGTCAAAACACGTGTCCCGTCAATGCCTTCCCACCAGAATAAATCGGCAGGAAGTGTTTTTTCATGGGGACCGGGACGCATAAATACATAATTGTCCATTCCCTGTAGCTTAAAAATCTGGGGCAGACTCCCCGGATGACCAAAAGAATCGGGATTCATTGCAACTCTCGCTCTTCGGCCCAACAGACGCTCAAAGGTCAACTGACCATATAATCCCTGTCTTGCCATAGATTCACCACAAGGCATGTTTACATCAGGCTCAACCCACCAGCCGCCCGCAATATTCCAGCGACCCTCGTCAACGCGACGGCGTATCTCATTTAACATCCCCTGATCATTATTAGCAACCCACTCATAAAACTGAGAAGAAGTTGCCACAAAGGCAAAGTCGTCTGACTCATTCATCCTGTCAAGTGCTGACCTGAAAGTGCTGTGCACAACAGCAAGACCCTCCTCCCATGGCCATAACCATACAGGATCAATATGGGCATGCCCTATCATATGGAAACTGAACTGCGGTGCATCTGACGGCCATAAATTATCCGGTAAAAAGTTCTCTGCAAAAATATTCGATGTCGGGACAAATGCTATACCTGCTGAAACTGCAGCAGTATGATTGATAAACTTTCTACGTGAAATAGAATTTTCAGAATCACAATTATCTGTCTTCATTGTATTTAATTTATTATTGAGTATCTTTATTTTAATTAATCTTAAACCCGCCTATAAAGTCCACCGGATTCGTTATGCATTGTCCTCCGGGTTTATCAAG
>CAZTAL010000013.1:0-50938 GCA_964611525.1 uncultured Prolixibacteraceae bacterium | reverse complement strand
TCAGTTTCGAAAATCTTAAAAATGCTTGAAAATCCTGAAATAGCAAATGTTTCAATAACCGGTTGAGTCAATTCGCACAAATATAATTTACCTTTTCTTCCAATAATTTTTTTCTGCGCGGTCAGAAAAACCCTTAGTCCCATACTATTGATGTATTTCAAGTCCTTGCAGTTAATGATCAGATTTTTATCAGTGTTTACAGTGCGGTCAAGAATCTGTCTTTCGAATTCAGAAACCTGTGTTGCATCCACCCTTCCCTCCACATATAAAATAAGAAAACCATCTTTTTCAGACTCAGTTATATTCACAGCACATCACCTCCTGTTTGATTAAATGCAGGCTATTAATTTATATGACTAAGGTACAATTTTCCCCGATTATAATCTTCTTTTTTGCATACAATTTTGTGACGAATGATACGCATGTGAAATTAATGCTCAAATGACAAACGAATTTTAACCAACCCTTTACTCTCTGATATTTTTATTTTGTCGCAATATTGTGAGATCAGAAATCCCGAGATCTGTTTAACCTGACCTGATGAAGTTTCAAGCTTATCAAAATCAGGTATATTATCATAAAGAACGACAGGCTCTCCTGCATATTCCATAATTGCTTCGATCTTCAGCTCGTCAAAACTAACATTTGCCTTTATGGGTAACTTGCTGAGCTTCTCAAGAACAATCATTTCAAATGTCTCACTGAGAGCAAATGATACTTTGGATACAATTTCAGGTCGTGCACCCCATAGTTGTCCTTTTTGTTCCATGAATTTGAATATTTTTTCAGACCCGGGCTCTTCAACATTCAGCATAATAGCTGCATGTTTTTTTACGCCAAGTCGCAACAGCAGATTTAGGGTCACTGCTGAAATAGCGCCAAGTGACAAAGAAGAGCTAAATACAGGCTGGATGTATGGATGAATTCCTTCATAAATTTCCGGAGTCATATCCACACTTAATCCCAGTATCAGTGAAATTCCGACAACAAAAATTTTTCTGGCATCCAGCATCCTTGACATTATCATTTGCAATCCCTGGACTATCATAAAACTTATCGAAAATATCAATAAAGCTCCCATTACCGGTTTGGGCATGATAATAAAAAAATTGGCAAGACGCGGGAAAAAGGCAAAAAATATCATTAAAAGACCTGTTGAATATGCAATTACCCGGCTGGTAGCCCCGGTAGCAACTGACAATCCGATATTGGAAGAAGAAGTTGATTGTCCGAATCCACCTATAAGTCCCGGCAGAATACCCCCCATTCCATCCGCAAATATTCCTCCCGAGACAGTTTTCATATCTACCCTCTTCCAATCAGAATCGTTTATTCGCTGACATGTTGAAATATCTCCTATTGTCTTCAGTGTCGAGGATAAAGCAGCAATCGTAAAAGGAATTACCAGTCTTATATCAAAACTCCAGCTCATATTTTTAATATAAGGCACCGAAAAAAGAGGCGCATTTTTCAACTGGTGAATTGATTCCTGCCCCATTATACCAAATGCATAAGCAAGAATGTACCCAAGTATCATTCCTGTTAAAGTACAGAATAGCTTCAGCTTACCCTTTGAAAACACATTAAGCCCAACCATAAATGCAAGAGTGATAATACCGGTAACTATCTCCGGCACCTCAATTACTTCATCCTTAAATCCTATCCCGACCAAATTTCTTACGCTTAACGGGATAACCACAATACCAACCAGTGCCACCACAGTTCCTGTTACTTCGGGAGGGAACAGACCTCTCAACCTGTGCATTATTCTTGAGAACAAAGCTTCGATAATACCCACAAATGAAGTCATGCCAAAAAGCAGGGGCAGTCCGCCCAACGAAACTGCATAAAGAGAGGCATTAAAATAAGAGGGACCACAAAGTGACGGACATAAATATCCGGAACCAATTCTGGCATTTTTAACTGACTGAAGAATTGTTATCAATCCGCCGGCCAGTAATGAGAGACTGACAAAAGCACGGCCATCATGTTCCGATATATTCACACCCATTTCCCTTACAATAATAACCGGAAAAATAATAGCTATAAAAAGAAGAAAAATATGCTGAAACCCGAGTATAATAGTAGTAACAAAAGAAGGCTTGTCATTAACGCCATATATTAATGAAGAAGGTTTGCTCATAATACAGATTAGTTATAGCCTTAATATAAGATTTTTTATAATTAATTAAAAATCAACTTAATAAATTTTTATAATTTACCTAAAAAGGCGCTTTGCATCCTTTTTTGAACCCGATCCATTCATTATTTTCAAATTCGAAATCTAATTTCGGAAATATTATTATGAAAAACAAAATTTTTTTAGATTCTACAATTTTATGTCGTCTAGTTGTTTGTGAATTGCCCATGAGCAGATCGAGAGTTCCTTCCAAATAATTATTTATAATTTATATAGACGCTTAGGCCGCAAAACTCACCAACATGTTGTTAGTTTTAAAACAGACAATATTTCCCGCGAAGCGGTTTTTTTCAGGCTTGCCCTGAAAAAACGTAGTAACTTATTTTGGCAAAATACGAATTATTTTTTTTGTACTGATCAATTGATTTTCAAGTCATGCTTTATTATAGGAGATATGTATTATTAACCCATCCCTGTTCTCTTCTGATGAACAACTATGATCACACAAATCTGTAATGGCTTATGAAAATTATGAAAGGCTGGCGAAACCAAAAATCCTCAAATTCTCATGGAAAACGGTTTCTTTTCCCAAAGACCCTTCTGAACGGTGGCAGGAGGATTATTAAAGGTGGTTATATATCAACAGGTTAAACTATTTCACGGTGATACTGCTGTAAGGATTTAACTTTGTAATTACCATTATGTGGTTCCTTAATCCCTTGTGTTGCAGCATAAGCTGCTGCTGTGGTTGTTATGTAAGGAATATTATATTTAATGGCATTTTTACGGATATAAGAATCATCGTATTCACTTAATTTTCCTGCAGGGGTATTTACAACAAGGTCTATCTCACCATTGACAATGGCATCAATAATATTAGGCCTGTTTTCGTAGATCTTATTGATAAACTCCGATTCTACACCATGCTTTTTAAGAAAATCTTTTGTACCTCGAGTGGCCATGATATTAAATCCCATATCCCTGAAATTACGGGCTGTCTGTATGATCTTGTCCTTGTCACGGTCACCTATGGTAATAAGTACCGTTCCTTTTAACGGAAGAGGTGTTTTTGCGGCTTCCTGGGATTTAAAAAAAGCGAGTCCGAATGAATCAGCCAGCCCCAAAACTTCACCTGTTGAAAGCATCTCGGGACCCAGAACCGGATCAACATCTGAAAACATATTAAAGGGAAATACAGCTTCTTTTACCCCAAAATGTTTTAACTTCTTATTTTCAAGATCGAAATCGGCCAGTTTCTTACCTAACATTAAACCTGTAGCTATTTTAGCCATGGGAATATTACATACCTTGGAAACCAAAGGTACTGTACGGGATGCCCTGGGATTAGCCTCAAGGATATAAATCACATCCTTGTAAATGGCATACTGAATATTCATTAATCCCACTACATTCATCTCGATAGCTATCCGCCTTGTATAATCTTCTATAGTCTTAATGAATTCATCTTTTATGATAACCGGAGGAATAACACAGGCCGAATCACCCGAATGGATGCCGGCATATTCAATATGTTGCATTACGGCAGGCACAAATACATCCTTGCCGTCAGATATGGCATCGGCCTCTGCTTCGATGGCATCTTCAAGGAATTTATCAATAAGAAGAGGACGATCAGGTGTAACATCAACCGCAGCGGTTACATACTGCAGCAGCATTTCCTCATCAAGCACAATCTTCATGCCTCTTCCGCCGAGGACGTATGACGGGCGGACCATAAGCGGATAACCAATTTGTCCGGCTATTTCGAGTGCTTCCTCCAGATTACTTGCCATTCCGGATTCGGGTTGGGGGATACCCAATTTTTTCATAATCTTTCTAAAGCGGTCACGATCTTCCGCCAGATCTATAGTTTCAGGAGAGGTGCCAATGATTTTCACCCCGTTAGCTTCCAGTTCACGCGCAATATTCAGTGGTGTTTGTCCTCCAAACTGTACAATAACACCATCAGGTCTTTCCTTGTTATAAATACTCAATACGTCCTCCACTGTGAGGGGTTCAAAATAAAGTTTATCGGAAGTATCATAATCTGTTGATACGGTTTCAGGATTACAGTTAACCATAATCGATTCATATCCGGCATCACGAATGGCAAAAGCGGCATGCACGCAACAATAATCAAACTCAATACCTTGTCCTATCCTGTTAGGGCCTCCTCCGAGAACCATAATCTTTTTATTATTACTGGTACTTACTTTATCAGGAGCATTATAAGTAGAGAAATAATAAGCAGCATCAGCACCACTTACCGGGACCGGTTCCCATGCCTCTGCTAAATTTAATGAAAGTCGCCTGTCACGGATATCCTCCTCGGATACATCAAGGATCTGAGCCAGATATTTGTCGGCAAAACCATCCTTTTTGGCCTTAATAAACAATTCGTCAGGTAACTGCGAGTATTCATAAGACAAAATTTCCTCTTCCAGCTCCACCAGTTCCTTCATCTGTTCAATAAACCATGTCTTTATATAAGTCTTTTCAAAAAGCTGTTCTGTTGTTGCTCCTTTTCTCAAGGCTTCATACATTATGTATTGCCGCTCACTCGATGGCTCCTTCAGCAATACCATCAGCTCTTCCAGCGGCTTTTTATTATAACCTTTGGCAAACCCTAATCCGTAACGACCTGTTTCCAAAGAGCGTATTGCTTTTTGAAATGCTTCCTTGTAATTTTTCCCGATACTCATTACTTCTCCTACTGCCTGCATTTGTGTACCGAGCTTGTCTTTGAGTCCGTCGAACTTTTCAAAAGCCCATTTTGCAAATTTAACCACCACATAGTCACCCCATGGAGTATATTTATCGAGCGTTCCTTCACGCCAGTAGGGAATTTCATCAAGAGTGAGACCGCCGGCCAAAAGGGCAGATATAAGTGCTATCGGGAATCCTGTTGCCTTGGAGGCCAGCGCTGATGACCTTGATGTCCGCGGATTAATCTCAATAACTACCACACGACCGGTTTCGGGGTCATGGGCAAACTGAACGTTTGTTCCTCCGATTACTCCGATATCTTCAACGATCCTGTAAGAATATTCCTGCAACCGTTTCTGCAATTCCTCAGAAATAGTCAACATTGGAGCCGTACAAAAGGAATCACCGGTGTGAATGCCTATTGCATCAACATTTTCAATAAAACAGACCGTTATCATCTGATTTTTTGCATCGCGTACCACTTCCAGTTCCAACTCCTCCCATCCCAATACCGATTCTTCCACAAGTATCTGGCCAACCATGCTGGCGGCAATACCACGCGCAGCAACAACATTAAGCTCTTCCACATTATAAACGAGTCCGCCCCCGATACCACCCAGTGTATAAGCAGGTCTTATAACTACAGGGTAACCAAGATCTTCGGCTATTTTCTGAGCGTCTTCGACAGATGTAACTGCCTTACTGCGTGGCATTTCAATGCCTAATTTCGTCATAGAATTTTTAAATGCAGTACGGTCTTCACCTTTCTCAATAGCATCAAGATTTACACCTATAACTTCTACATTATATTTTTCGAGAATACCCTTCTTCGCCAGTTGCTGTGATATGTTTAATCCTGTTTGTCCCCCCAGGTTAGGCAGGAGTGCATCAGGCCGTTCCCTTTTTATAATCTCGGTGAGGGCATATTCGTTGAGTGGTTCGATATAGGTGTAATCGGCCATCTCAGGGTCGGTCATTATGGTGGCCGGATTAGAATTAACCAGTACAATTTCGTAACCAAGCGAACGAAGTGCTTTACATGCTTGAGTCCCGGAGTAATCGAATTCACAGGCCTGACCTATTATAATAGGACCTGATCCGACAATAAGAATTTTGTTTATATCACCCCTTTTCGGCATAAATCTGAATTTTTGAATTATTATTATTAATATTTCTTACAAAAATGACCTTAAATTTTTAATTATATAAACAGATTTCAAAAAAAATTCATTTATATAAAAAAAACTTGATGTAAACTCCGGATTATAATTCAATTATATGGATTATGCTGATAAAGCCGGCTGAGAAAGTATTCCGGCTTAACGAGGACCGGATTATTCAAAAAGATAAAAGTCAACAATCAAAAAAGTCCGTGTATCTGAGCATCAATTTTATCAATAACAGTGCTCATATCTTCAGGAGTATCTAAATAATTGAGCTTATCTACATTTATGATCAATGATTTTCCCATCTTGTATTTTTCTATCCACTGATCATAACGTTCGTTCAACTGCTGGAGATAATCCAGCCGGATCGAAATTTCAAATTCACGACCTCTTTTTTGTATTTGATTTACCAATGTAGGTACAGATGCACGGAGATAAATCACAAGATCAGGTGGCTCCACAAGACTCACCATCAAATCAAATAATGATTTATAATTATTAAAATCCCTCGTGCTCATGAGGCCCATACTATGCAAGTTCGGAGCAAATATCTCGGCATCCTCATAAATTGTACGATCCTGGATAACGGTCTTGTTCAATTTTTTTATATTTATTATCTGCTGTAACCGGGAGTTAAGAAAATAAATCTGCAGATTAAAGGACCATCGCTGCATATCATTATAAAAATCATTCAAATAAGGATTTACATCAATATTCTCGTAATGGGGTGTCCAATTATAATGCTTTGCCAACGATTCGGTAAGAGAAGTTTTGCCTGAGCCAATATTTCCTGCTACTGCTATATGCATAATAATTAGGTTTTTATTTTAAAAGGTAAAAATAACATTTATTACTTTAACATTTTCTCAAGTTCATCAAGATATTTACGGTCGTTAGACAAACGGGGTATTTTATTCTGCCCGCCTACTTTACCACGTTTCTTCATCCAATTATAAAATGTTCCTTTAGGAGCCACTACTATATGAGGCCTTTCAAGTGTTATATCTTTATATCGCTTAGCTTCATAATCAGAATTCAATGATTTCAGGGATTCATCAAGTGAAGTTATGAACCTTTCCAGATCATCAGGTGCTTCGTAAAATTCAATTATCCATTCATGGGAGCCGGTCTTATTATCTCCCATAAATACAGGACCTGCCGTGTACTCGTTAACTATAGCCCCGGTTTTACTGCATGCAGACTGCAAGGCTTTTTCTGCATTATCAATAATAACCTCCTCTCCAAAGGCATTAATAAAATGTTTTGTTCTTCCGGTTATCCTTAGTTTATATGGATTCATGGATTTAAATTCGACAGTATCACCAATTATATAACGCCACAAGCCGGCATTGGTCGAAATGACCATAGCGTAATTCTCATTTAGTTCAATCTCATCAAGGGTAAGCACTACCGGATTTTCTTTGCCATATTCTTTCATAGGGATGAATTCATAGAACACTCCATAATCGAGCATTAACAACATATCCTTGCTTTCCGGATCATCCTGAATACCGAAAAAGCCTTCGGAAGCGTTATAAGTTTCTAAGTAATGCATATTCTCGGAGGGAATCAATTTATTGAACTGTTTACGGTAAGGTTCAAAATTAACCCCCCCGTGAGTAAAAACTTCAATATTTGGCCACACTTCCAGAATATTACTCTTCCCTGTCTTTTCAAGAATGCTTTTCAAGAGGACTAAATACCAGGAGGGAACTCCGGCAAAAGATGTCACGTTCTGGTCAAGTGACGTCTCTATTATCCTTTCGATTTTCTTTTCAAACTCCTCTATTAAAACTATTTCAGCAGGAGGTATACGAATAAAATCAGTCCAGAAAGGTACATTTTCAATCAAAATAGCTGACAAATCGCCATAATATGAATTATTGTTTATATTATTGATACGGTGACTGCCACCCAGTGTTAATGTTTTTCCTTTAAGAACTTTTGTTTCAGGATAATTCTTTATATAAATAGCAAATACGTCTTTTGGGCCGCGAAGATGACAATTCTCCAAAGCATCTTTAGTTACAGGAATGAATTTACTTTTATCACTGGTGGTACCCGATGATTTAGCAAACCATTTAACCTGTCCGGGCCATAATAGATCAATTTCTCCTTCACGCAGGCGGTCAACATACGGTTTAATATCGTTATATGTCTGTAAAGGAACTGATTTCTGGAAATTTCTTATCGATTTAATCTCATCAAAATTATATTTCTTTCCCCACCAAGTAAATCTGGCTTTATTCAATAAATTTAATAAAGTTTCTTTTTGTATTTCAACAGGATGTTCGCGATATAACTGAATCTGGTATATACGTTTATAATTAATCCAATTTATTACTGAATTTAAAAGAGACATTTTTTATTTTTAAAATTTAATTCAAAGTTAGAAATTATTTATTTCCTTTACTTAATAAAATTAATTTCTGCTATATACTGATCAGTTTTCTAAAATATGAATTACATAGATATTATTCTCGGATTGCTACTGTTTCTCTCTGCAATTAGTGGTTTTAGAAAAGGACTTATTGTTGAATTGGCTTCACTGGCAGCTTTAATTCTTGGAATTTGGGGAGCTATTGAATTTTCTTATCTAACGTCAAACTTCCTGATTGAACATTTTGATTTAAAGGGAAATAATCTAAATGTCATTTCCTTTATTATAACTTTTATTATAATAGTGATATTGGTTCATATAATAGGTAATATTGTAAACAAACTGGTGGAAACTGTAATGCTGGAATTTATCAATAAACTGGCAGGTCTGGCATTCGGAATTTTACGTTCTGCTCTAATACTTAGTATTATCTTGCTGGTTTTTGATAAAATCGACAATGATGTAAAGATCATCTCCCGTGAAGCTAAAGCTGAATCACGATTATATGAACCAATACGTAATTTTGCACCTTCCCTTTTTCCTTTTATTCATATTTGGGACAAATCAGACATGTCAGACGACAGGAAGGATAATGATATATTTAACAGGCTGAAAAAAGCTGTTAATATATAAACAGCATTTTATATCTTTACCCAAATTTTCAAAAAAAAACGACTAAAATTTTCTGGTGATAGTGAGGAATCTGACTGATAGGTCAGTCAGGGTTCTATAGGTTCTTAATTTTTTTAATTAATTTATTTACAAGTAATGATAAAATTTTAAACAAATGAATTTTGTTGATGAGCTTAAATGGCGTGGTATGTTACAAGATATTATGCCGGGTACGAAAGAGCAACTTAATAAAGAGATGACTGCTGCCTACCTGGGTATTGATCCTACAGCTGATTCATTACATATAGGACATTTAGTTGGAGTAATGATGTTAAAACATTTCCAGATTGCCGGTCATAAGCCCATTGCATTAATTGGGGGGGCAACCGGAATGATAGGAGACCCGTCAGGAAAATCGCAGGAACGTAACCTTTTGGACGAACCAACTTTGCGCCATAACCAACAATGCATAAAAATCCAATTGGGAAAATTTCTTCAGTTCGAAAGTAATCTGCCTAACTCTGCTGTTTTAGTCAACAACTATGATTGGATGAAAAATTTCTCATTTCTCCAATTCATACGCGACGTGGGTAAACATATTACCATAAATTACATGATGTCTAAAGACAGTGTTAAAAAACGTCTTGGTGAAGATTCAAATGCAGGAATGTCATTTACCGAATTCACTTATCAGTTAGTTCAGGGTTACGATTTCTTATATCTTTATAAAAATCTTGGCTGCAAAATCCAAATGGGAGGATCCGACCAGTGGGGTAACATTACTACCGGAACCGAACTTATTCGTCGTACAGAAGAAGGTGAAGCATTTGCAATTACTTGTCCTCTTATCACAAAAGCCGATGGATCAAAGTTTGGAAAAACTGAATCCGGTAACATCTGGCTGGATCCTGAAAAAACTTCTTCTTATAAATTTTACCAATTCTGGCTTAATACTTCAGATGAAGATGCCGAACAATATATAAAAATATTTACCCTGTTATCTAAAGAAAAAATTGAAGACCTAATTGATGAACACCGTAAATCACCTCATCGAAGATTGCTTCAAAAAAAACTTGCAAAAGATATTACTACTCTTGTACATTCCAAAAAAGATTACGAAATGGCTGTAACAGCCTCAAATATCCTATTTGGCAAAGGCACAGAAGAACAACTGCGGCAACTGAATGAAAGTACTTTTCTGACTGTCTTTGAAGGTGTTCCCCTATATGCCGTAGCAAAAAAAGAAATTTCTAACGGGATCGGGGTGATCGAACTTCTGGCTGAAAAAACAAATATTTTCCCTTCAAAGGGAGAACTGCGACGGACAATTAAAGGCAACGGCCTAAGTATTAATAAAGAAAAAGTTACGGATAATGAATTAATAATAAGTAAAAACTTCTTAATAGATGATAAATATATACTTATTCAAAAGGGAAAGAAAAACTACTTTCTGATAATTGCCGAGTAGTACTCGTTTTTAAAATCTATGGATTGGTTTAAAAAATTGTTAATAAATCTTATCTTGATAAATCAGCAGGATAAGCATAACGTAGTCAGCAGGCTTTATAGACGGATTCTAAATAAACAGGACTATAAATTCGTTTTAATAAATACTAAAAATGTTAGGTTACCGTTCCTTTAATGCGATCAGATTATAACCATATTTATGAATAATTTTTTTGATAACCGGCGAATTCTCCAATTAATTTGGAAACGTAAATTCCATTTTATCTTACTGGGAATAATTACAATTATTATATCTGTTATTATTTCAAGTCCTCTGTTTATTAAACCCAAATTCAAATCAACTGCAAGGATATATCCCACAAATATCTGGGTATTAAGCGAGGAATCTGAAACCGAACAAATGCTTGAAATATTAAATTCAAGAGATATTAAACTTAAAATGATCGACGCCTTCAGTCTGGACGAAGTATATAAAATCAGCCGAAGTGATCCGCATTTTATAACCTACATAATGGATATATATAATAAAAATGTAAAAACCGGCAAGACAAACTTTGAAACCGTTGAAATTGAAGTATTAGATCATGATCCTCAGAGGGCAAGCGATATGTGCGACTCCATAATACACTTATATAATGATAAAGTACGTGAAATGCACAAAGCAAAGGAAAAGGAGATGGTAGAGATCGCAAACAAGGGATTAAAAAGGAAATATGCAGAACTAGATACATTACTATTACAACTTGATACAGTAAGACAAAAATATGGAATTCTTGATTATAAAAGCCAGGCAAAAAAAGTCACCGAAGGCTATATGAATGCGCTAACGCAAGGACAGTCTTCACTAAAAAGTACAAATGAAATAAAAGAGCTATACAATAATTTGGCCAGTAAAGGTTCCAAAGCAATTTGGCTTGAGTCTCGCTTCGATTTCATTGTAGAGGTAATTGATTCTTTAACAACACAATATGAATTTTATCTTTCAGAATATGAAAAAAATATAACATATTGTCATGTAGTCGAAAAACCAATACCAGCCGATAAAAAATCCTATCCTGTACGTTGGCTGATAGTAAGTTTGTCCATTCTCTCAGTACTCTTTCTTGCATTGTTGATTTTTCTTTTTCTTGATTACCGGAAAACAGATTAACTTTTGATTCGGAATAATACCATAAAAATTGCCCTGTTTTATATTGTTTCAACAAGTTTTCTCTTGTTGAACTTATGGTTTGTGGTAAAAAAAGATTCACTTGTAATTAATCTGATACCTTTATTTCTGGCATTTCTGTTATTCATGATATTCTCATTTGATAAAATTATCTATTTCATTGTCTTCTTCTCGCCACTTTCCCTTCCGTTGAGGGAATTCATTCCAAGTCTTAATTTTGACATGTACTTGCCCACCGAGCCGTTTCTTTTCATAGTACTTATCATATTTATCACGAAAATTGTACATGAAAAGAAATTCGATAAAAAAATTCTTGTTCATCCCATATCTTTATCTATTTACATATATCTTTTCTGGACTTTGATCACTTGTTTTACAAGTACGATGCCTGTGATCTCATTTAAATTCCTTTTAACGAAAATTTGGTTTATTGTTGCACTTTATTTTATTGCAGCAAAAATATTTTACAATAAGGGAAAAATGGATCAATACGTCTGGCTGTATATAATCCCTTTTATTTGTGTTATTTTTTACTCTACATTCCGCCATATTGGTTATGGGCTATGGGACAAAGAGGCAGCACATTTCGTAGTATCCCCTTTTTATAATGATCATACTTCTTATGGGGCAGCACTTGCAATGTATCTGCCATTTCTGACTTTATTTTCATTCAGCCGGCTCTATCCAGCCAAGCTAAAATTTATTTCATTGACTATCTTATTTATTTTTTTAATGGGATTTATTTTGTCCTATAGCCGGGCCGCATGGGTAAGTGTGATTGTTGCAATCTTGTTTTGGGTTATTATCAAATTAAAGATACGCTTTAAAGTAATCATGCTAAGTACGATATTTGCTTTTGCTTTATTTTTTACTTTTAAAGATAAACTTTTCATTCAGGCCGAAAGCAATTCGGTTGAATCCTCTTCTAACCTGATGGAACATGTTTATTCTATTTCCAATATTTCATCCGACGCTTCGAATTTGGAACGTATCAACCGCTGGAGTTGTGCGATCCGAATGTTTAAAGATAAGCCAGTGTTTGGATACGGGCCGGGAACCTATATGTTTAAATATGCCCCATGGCAATTGAACAGGGATCGTACTATAATAAGCACAAATGCCGGAGACAGGGGTAATGCACATAGCGAATACCTTGGGAGCCTTTCTGAATCGGGAATACTAGGACTGATTACTTTCTTGCTGATAATAACTATAGTTTGTTATTCTGCAATAAAAACCTACACAAGACTTTATGACTATAGGATGAAGTCACTACTGCTTGCGGCTTTAACAGGATTAGTAACGTACTATATCCATGGATTTTTAAATAATTTTCTTGACACAGATAAACTGTCCGTTCCCTTTTGGGGCTTTACGGCCATGATTGTAGCTATTGACATATATTCCCGCCAGAACACTAACAAAAATAGAACTGAATCTTCTTTAAAAAAAGCGTAGAGTAAAAATTCCATCGTTTAAAAAAGATAAAATTCTTATCCACCTTCTAATTATTATTCGTTTATAAAGTCAAGTATCTGGTTTAGAAAATTCAAAGATAAGGCACTCCTGAATGAATCCGGAGGAAAATGCTTGTAAAGCCTGAGAAGTATAAATTTTTTACGTGTAAATAACCATTTTGAAAGCAAGCGTAACACAGTCAGCAAACTTTATAGGCAAACTATTGTTTAACCCTTTCACTATATGAACGGTCACGGGTATCTACCTTTATTACCTCCCCCTGATTAATGAACATCGGCACCATAATTTCCGCATCTGTTTCAAGGGTGGCAGGTTTGAGTGCAGTCGAACTGGCCGTATTGCCTTTTTCCCCTTCAATAGTAAAAGTAACCTCCAGTTCAACAAAGGGAGGCAATTCCAAAGTCAAAGGTGTCTCTGTTTCAGAATGAAAATTAATATCAACAACCTGACCTTCTTTCATCAGATCCGCATTTTCAATCATTGTTTCCGGTATCGGAACCTGCTCAAATGTTTCTGTATTCATAAAATGAAAACCTATTTCATCTTTATATAAATATTGGTACTGCCTGCGTTCCACCCGGACTTCCTCAACCTTTACACCTGATGAAAAGGTATTTTCAATAATCCTTCCTGTTACTACATTTTTAAGTTTTGTACGCACAAAAGCTGGTCCTTTCCCCGGTTTTACATGCAAAAACTGAACTATAGAGTAAATTTCATCCTTGTATTTAATACACATCCCATTTCTAAAATCTGATGTTGTGGCCATAAAATTTATTTTACATTATTCAATTCTGCAAAAATAATTAAATCGGTTAAAAATCAACATAGAAGATAAAGTAATAACAGAAAAAAGAAAATCTATCTGCCGGCTTGTTTTTTCCCGGAAATATCATACCTTTCAATGATGGCACGCAGAGCTCCTACACGCATATCAAATTCAAGCAGGACAGGTAGATTGGTTTCTTTGGAAACAAAAAATTTAAGACCGTCAGAACGTTTTAATAATTTACCTTTATCAACTGAAGGAGTTAAAACATAACAATCTATCTCTCCTAATCCGGTCTCAACTTTCTTCTCACCTTCGTAAGTAATTGAAACATCAGATATTTTATCTGCATGAAAAGTCGGTAAAGTTAGCTTCTCACCTTGATACATGTCATTTAACAAATGGTTGTTTATAAAATAAAAAAATACAGAAATAATATCAACAAGATTATCAGGGATTAACCTCCAGCCGGATTTCTGACTGTGAATTGAATCAATCCCATGATAATATAAAGTTTCATTATACCACTGGTATTTACCTTCTTTGATATTTCTGATTGATTTTAAAGGAAGATGAGTTTCAGCATCAACAGTTGTTACATAAATATCATTAACTCCATATAATGCATTGGCAATACCCGTTGTTTTGCCAATAAGATTATAACAAATTGCATTTCTGTTATTGAAGACAGTATCTGTAATAACTAATTCAGCTTCTCCTCCTTTTATGAAACCAAATTTTAAGTTAAAAAATATTCTTTCCTTTTTGGCAGAAGCCTGGATTGATATAATAAATGCCAGTATATAAATAATAAGTATTCGTTTCATTTTATTACCTTATTCACAGGAACTGTAGCAATAAAATCCTTTAAATAAAACGGCTCAAAATAAGCTACATCCTCAAAATCATTGTTTTTATACTTATCTTCAGAAAGTTTTAGCATAAACCGTGCCGAAGTATTTACCGGTCCCTTAAACAGAGCATTGGGATGGTCAAGCACAGGTATGCATTTTGCAGCGCCGTTTCCAAAAAACATGACAGGGTTGCGGCCCAGATATGTTGAAAATGAATCTCTATCAATAATTTTAGCCGATACTTTCTCAAGTTGTTTTCCTGTTGTGTCATATAAAGATGTATATACTTCCATACGACGGGCATCGATCATAGGACAACAAAGAATATTCTTCATTTTAGCAGCTTCCGGGAAATATTTATTTATATTCTGTGCGGTATATATTCCCATTGCATCCAAAGTACCAATAGCAATCAGTGGTTTATCAAGAGCATAACAAAATCCTTTTGCAAGTGAAATACCAATACGTAAACCGGTATATGAGCCAGGCCCCATACTAACAGAAACTGCATCAATTATTTCTAATGTCAAGCCAGACTCTTTAAAAATCTGGTCAATAAATACAGCAAGTAACCTTGAGTGATTAAGACCTTCTGTCATTTCCCTTTCAAACAGAATTTCTCCGTTGCAGGATAATACCACCGAACATACTTCTGTGGAAGTTTCTATATTTAGTATATATGCCATTTCGTATCATTATTAAAAAACTTAAAAAATATTCAAAGGAAATTCTTTGAATCTCGATCATGCCCTGTATACAATTTTTGCTATTTTTAGATTCACTAATATAAAAAATAAAATGTAGGCAGTGCATATTAAAGGGAAACATTATCAAACCATCTGGGTGAAAGGAAGTGAACCTTCAGTAATCAGGGTAATCGATCAACGGAAATTACCATTCAAATTTGAGATAATGGAATTAAAAACAGTTGATGATGTATTTTTTGCTATAAAGGAAATGGTAATACGGGGGGCACCATTAATTGGTATTACTGCAGCGTGGGGAATGTATCTGGCACTTCTTGAATACCGGAACAACAATATTTCAGATTACATGACAGAGAAAGCAAATTATCTTAAATCGGCTCGTCCCACTTCGGTAAATCCATTTTATACTGTGGATATAATATATGATTTCATTATTAAAGAACAATCATCTCAGGACTTAATAGAAAAAACATTTGAAAAAATAAAATTATTACAACAGAATGAAATAGAATATGGTGAGAAAATAGGTAATTACGGATTACAAATTATCGAAAAAATATATAATTCAAAAAAAGATACTGTAAATATTTTAACTCATTGTAATGCCGGATGGCTGGCTTGTATCGACTGGGGAACAGCTACAGCACCAATCTATAAAGCACATTATAAAGGAATCCCTCTGCATGTGTGGGTTGACGAAACACGTCCCCGTAACCAGGGAGCCCGCCTTACGGCTTTTGAACTCGGGGAGGAGGGTGTGCCTCATACAGTAATTGCTGATAATACAGGAGGACATCTAATGCAGCATGGACTGGTGGATTTAATTCTGGTAGGCAGCGACCGGCTTAGTATTCGTGGTGACGTTGCAAATAAAATAGGAACTTATTTGAAAGCTCTTGCTGCAAAAGATAATGGTATTCCTTTTTATGCAGCCTTACCCTCTTCGTCCATCGACTGGACAATAGAAAATGGTATAAAAGAAATACAAATTGAGGAACGCGAAGCTGAAGAATTAACAAGTATTGAAGGGTGGACAGGATCAGAAATTCAACAAGTACGACTCACTCCCGAAAAAAGTAAAGCTCTTAATTACGGATTTGATGTTACACCGGCTCGCTTGGTTACCGGATTAATTACCGAACGGGGAATATGCAAAGCAAATAAAAAAAGTATATTACATTTGTTCCCTGAAAAAAAATTAACCATATGAAACGAACATGAGCTTTTTTAAACAAAAATTACATAAAAGTGAATGTTTTAAAAAGTCTATGTGAGAACGAAGTGGCTCCATGCGTTCTCAAATTTTTAATTAATTTATTTACAAATAATTATAAAATTTTAAACACATGAATAAAATTGCAATTATCGGTGGATCAGGACTGGAAGATCCTTCTATTATCAATAATCCGGGAGAAATTGAAATTAAAACACCCTTTGGATACCCTTCATCAAGTTTTAAAACAGGGAATATAGAAGGTGTTGAAGTAGCTATACTTTCACGTCATGGACGAGACCATTCAATTCCCCCTTCACAAGTAAATAACCGGGCTAATATATGGGCTATCGGTGAGCTGGAATGTACTCATATACTAGCAACAACAGCTAGTGGCAGTCTTAAGGAAGATATCAACAGAGGCGATATGATCATCCTTGACCAGTTTATTGATTTCACTCGTCACAGAAACATTACTTTCTACGAAAAATTTGAAGGAGGGGACATTAAACACTGCCCTATGGCAACACCATTTAACGAGGCAATGAGAAAAATTATTATTGCTAATGCTGAAAAAATGGGACTTCGATTTCATTCTTCCGGAACAGTTATTACAATAGAAGGGCCCCGATTTTCTACACGGGCTGAATCATATATGTTCCGCTCATGGGGAGCAGATGTTATAAACATGTCAACTTCTCCTGAATGTATCCTCGCTAATGAACTTGGCATACCCTATGCTGCAATAGCTTTAAGTACTGATTATGATTGCTGGAAAACGGATGAAAAGCCGGTTTCATGGGAGGAGGTTCTTACAGTTTTTAATAATAATGTTAAAAATGTAATACAACTGTTACGACATACTATCTCTGAATTTAAGTAGAACTGAGGAATAACGTATTTATATAAATACAAATCAACCTGTTAATATCTTTGGCATATTATTTGTACATTAAAATATAAATAATATAACATGTTCAGACCATTCAGTTAGTACTATATAAATCCAGCCATATATGCAATATGGCTTTTAATTCCCGCGGCGTCTTTTACCAAGATGCCGCTTTTTTAAATGGAATCATTATCTTTGTCAATTGTATTAAACAGGCTGAAAATGTTAAATAAAATAAAACTTATAAAACAGGAAATTGAAAATTTGTCAGCTACTTCGCTTGAGGAAGTTGAAGAGATGAGAATAAAATATATCAGTAAAAAAGGCATCATAAACAGACTTTTCGCAGATTTTAAAAATGTCCCCTCCAATCAGAAAAAGGAAGTAGGAAAAGCAATAAACGAACTTAAAAACCAGGCAACTGAAAAGATAAATAATCTACGCGACTCCTTTAAAGTACAAAGAACTGCTGAATCGGGAGTGGATCTTACCATGCCAGGCGAACCCATAGAGCTCGGATCACGTCATCCACTGGCGCTCGTTAAAAATAAAATTATAAATATCTTTAGCCGATTGGGGTTCACAATCGCTGAGGGGCCTGAAATTGAGGACGACTGGCACGTATTTTCTGCGCTGAACTTCCCCTTTGAACACCCTGCGAGGGATATGCAGGATACTTTTTTTATTGAAAAGGATCCTGATGTTTTATTGCGGACACATACCTCAAGTGTACAAATAAGGGTGATGGAAAAAACCCGTCCGCCCATACGTGCTATCTTCCCCGGAAGAGTTTTTCGTAATGAAGCTATTTCAGCCCGGTCTCATTGCATTTTTCACCAGGTAGAAGGTTTGTATGTTGATGTAAATGTGTCATTCGCCGATCTTAAACAAACACTGCTTTATTTTGCAAAAGAACTCTTCGGAGAAGAAACCTGTATCAGGCTGCGTCCATCATATTTTCCTTTTACAGAACCCAGTGCTGAGATGGATGTCAGTTGCTCAATCTGTGGTGGAAAAGGTTGTAACGTATGCAAATATACTGGTTGGCTGGAAATATTGGGATGCGGAATGGTTGATCCTAATGTGCTGGAAGCCTGTAAAATTGACACTGAAAAATATACAGGCTTTGCATTCGGTCTGGGTATTGAACGCATTGCTATGCTTCTTTATGGCATTAAAGATATAAGACATTTCTTCGAAAATGATATCCGCTTTCTAAAACAATTTGAATCCGCCATATAAACTTCACTATTACATAATCAGTAATCTCATATTTCCCTGATTTCCAATACCTCGATAATACTTTAATAGTAATTTAACAGTAATCATTTCTATTATTAAAAATTAATTAGTAATTATTTTAAAAATATATTTGCAAAAATTTATAGATATAAGCCTTTAAAAAAAATAAAGCAGAAAACATTTAATATTATTAGGACAAACAAACTAGAAAACATTTTAGTCCTGATGACAAATAATAAGGCTTAATAAACTTTAAGAAACAGAAAACAATGAAAACAATGGAAACAAGAAACAACCAGAATCAGATCATTATTAAAACAAACACCACCGATGAGAAGCAAAAGCTTCCGGTGAATTTACTCTTGTCTCTCGCGGCAGGGGCAATAGCAGGAGTTATAATTATTTTTGGCATCTTCTGGGGTGTCGAAATACTTTTCGGACTGTGAGGATAATATAAAATCTTTACCCACATATTTAACAGGCAAAATCCCCTAAGGCACAACAGTTATATTGCTACATTTGCCCCCTTAAAGGATTATAATGAACAGGGACTTATTAGAATCACCCGTTTTTTCAGGATGGATACTGCCTTTTATTAAAATAGCTCATTAAGATAATTAAAAAAATAATTTCTGCATTTACAGAATAACTTTATTCTTTTAGAATATTGTCAATTTGACGTAATATTAGTAAAATTCTGCTTTAACAGAATTATAATATATAGTGGTTTTACCCTCAAATCCTGAATCGGTGCCAACAATAATCCAAAGAATCCCTGTTGAATCAGTTGATACATTGAAAGGCAAACCGTTCGACACGGTTTTGAGTGTGAATATTTCATTATCCGTGTCATTGGAAAAATCGCCAATTACAAGCATATCATCGCCACCTGAGCTTTGATTGGATTTATCTATGTTCATTCGATAATAGTCATCATCATCTATTATTTTATCAGGTTCTATCTGCGTTGCACCAGATTTAATATATACAGACTCTCCCGGACTTCCGCCTATACCTGCTAGTCCGTCAGGCACATCAGACGCAAATTCTATAGTAAAATTAATATTATATGAGGAATTTGGCTCTAATCCACAGATTTCTTTCTTTATAAACATAAAAAGGTCGTCGCTAAGATTACTGCCCGATAATTTTAACCCCCCTTCTGTTTCTTCCAGCGGTTCAGGAAGGGTTGAATATTCAAATTGAAGCTCATATCTATCCTCTTCACCAACAGGGTAATCTGCAAAATCTGCTGTCCACCCTTCAGGATCAGTCGAAAATTCCCAAACAAATTCCATGGGTTCAGTATCTCCCCTGTCATTATTTTTACAAGAATACAGAATTAAAAATATTCCACATATTAATACTAACTTTCTCATAATTATCATTATTAAAATGATAAAAGGATGCTTACCTCGCATTCCTGTTACCCGATTTTGCCCGAGGGTTAAACTTTAGGCACCGGTTTACCCATTTATTAATGAGTTGCGCACTCTGTCAGCCAAAAATTCACTATACACCATTATATACCAATTTTCTGATCAATCTGATGAACATTAAATCAAAAATAGGAACACAACATTGCCCAATCCTTTTGCAAAAATATCTTTCTGAAAACTAAACTTCAGGAAGCCTCCATGGAGAACGGTAACCTGGAACAAGATAGCTATTTGCTTCCTCATCGCCGGTGAATTCATTTTTATCTGCATCCCAGTATAAACGCCTACCTGTTTTGAAAGCTATATTACCCAGATGACAGACTCTTGCGGTGTTAGCTGCAATTCCTATATGAGTATTGGGTATTTTATCCTTATCTTTTATGCAATCAATAAAATTTTTCATATGATTATTTAATCCCTGACCATCGCCTTTAATTAAATCAACACGTTCCATTGCAGGCTTATCCGCCCCTTCAGGAATAACCTCCCAGCCTGTTCTATCAACAACGAGGGTTCCGTTATTTCCCACAAAACCAACTCCATGTGACCGTCCATAATATCCACCGTCAATTCCTATTCCATGATCCCAAAGCATAGTATGACCATCAAATTCATACAATACCTGCTGAGTATCGGGAGTTTCACATGCATCCTGCGGATAGGCAAATTTACCCCCCATAGACATTACCGATTGGGGAACTTTAGCTTTCATTCCAAACAGACCATAATCTATTATATGAACTCCCCAGTCAGTCATCATACCCCCTGCATAATCCCAGAACCAACGAAAATTAAAATGAAAACGATTTTTATTAAAGGGCCTCTTGGTTGCAGGCCCAAGCCAAAAATCATAATCCACTCCCGCAGGAGGATCACTATCTGGCACAACAGGTACAGATTTCATCCATCCCTGGTAAGACCAGGTACGAACAGTACGAATTAATCCTAATTTACCGGAATGGACAAATTCAATAGCATCCTGCCAATGTTTGTCACTTCGTTGCCATTGTCCTATCTGGACAACATTACCGTATCTCTTAACAGCACGCTCCATAATATTTATTTCCTCAATGTAATTAGCCAGAGGCTTTTCACAATAAATATTTTTACCTTCCTGGGCTGCATATACAAAAGGCATACAATGCCAATGGTCGGGTGTGCCTATTATTATAACATCGATACCCGGTTCTTCAAGTAATTTTCGAAAATCCTTAAATCCCTTAGGTTTTTTACCCTGAATTTTCTCAGTATCTGCTATTCGCTGATTCAAAATATTTTCATCGACATCACAAATAGCAGCACATTCCGTATTTGGTTGACGCAAAAATGCCTTTAAATCAGAATTCCCCATTCCTCTGGCACCAATAAGGCCACATACTAATTTTTCGTTGGATCCGATACATGAATTTACTGCCATTGGCATTGAAGCAGCTATACCAACTCCAGCAGTAGCCATGGCTGATTTTTTAATAAATACTCTTCGGTTTGACATTTTTTATTTATCAATATTTATATATGTACTGATGTTCAATATAAGAAAAAATTAATTGACCATAATGTTATACACTTGGGTAAATATGACAACACATAATAATATAACCATTTATTAATAATCTAAAGAATTATTTTTACGATAAACAGTTCCTTTAAAATTAGCTATCATCTCGCCGGCATCATTAATTATATCAACAATATAAGTTCCCAGTCTATTATGCAGGGCAATCTCTTTTGCAATAGCCGTCAGGATGCCGGAATCAACCGATTTAAAAAAAGATATTTCAGTATCTATGGCAAGTGCTAATTTACCCCGTGTATTAGATGCAACGGCAAAAGTAAAATCAGCAAGGGTGAAAATAGCACCTCCCTGGACCACCCCCGCAGCATTGAGGTGTTTCTTGCTTATCTTCATACTTGCCTTTGCATATCCGGGAGCTGCTTCTAATAGTTTAACATCTGAAATTTTAGCAAATTGATCTTCTTCAAACTTCTTACTAAACTTTGAATAAAATTCTTCCATAATCCCAATTTACTCTTGTAAGAAGCTTTATTACTCATCTTTATGCATAGCATCATCAAAAGCTACTTCAGACGGCTCAAAATCTACTTTTTTTACAAATTCGCATGCTTCGGTAGCACCGGCTTCACGGTTCATGCCGCTATCTTCCCACTCAACAGAAAGGGGGCCTTTATAACCAATATCGTTTAAAGCACGAATAATATTTTCAAAATCGACCTTCCCGTGTCCAAGACTACGGAAATTCCAATAACGGCGATTATCACCAAATTCGGAATGACCACCAAAGACACCAATACTTTCAGGCTTATCGCTCCAATAGGCATCCTTCATATGAACATGAAAAATACGGTCAGCAAACTCATAAATAAACCTTACATAGTCAACGTGCTGATAACTAAAATGACTGGGATCAAAGTTAAAACCAAAAGCCGGATGGTTATCAAGGGCTTTAAGAGTTAAATAGGCACTATGGATGTCAAACGCTATTTCAGTAGGATGGGCTTCAAGTGCAAATTTTACCCCAATTTTTTGAAATTCATCCAAAATCGGAATCCATCGTTTTGCAAATTCTTTATAGCCTTTTTCAATCATACTTGAAGGAGTAGGAGGAAACGGATACAACATTTTCCATACCGGACTGCCTGTAAATCCAACTACGGTATCAAGACCCAACATCTTTGCAACTCTGGCTGTTTTTACGATTTCCTCAGCCGCCCGGCGGCGTACTCCTTCAGGATCACCATCACCCCAGATATAATCGGGCAAAACACCTTTATGGCGATCATCGATTGGATCATCAGAAACACATTGTCCGACAAGGTGGCTGGATATAACATACAATTTAAGATTGTACTTATCAAGAAGTGCTTTTCTTTCATCACAATATGCCTGGTCGGCTTTGTCAATTTCCATATGGTCACCCCATGTGCAAAGCTCAAGACCATCATAGCCAAACTCACTGGCTTTCCGGCACATGGTTTCAATGGGAAGATCGGCCCATTGTCCGGTAAAAAGAGTAACTGGTCTGGACATAATATTATAATTTTAAATTATTAATTAATTTCTATTCTCCGAATTTTACCCATTTAACCTCATCATTGTAACCGGCATCTACAATGGTGTCAATAAACTGCATGCCTCGTATCCCATCTTCTATTCCAGGAAAATCAAGCATTTCAGGAGTAGGTTGTTCACCATCCATTTTAGCCATCAAGGTTTTGGCAAAATTACGGTAGATATTAGCAAAAGCTTCAAGGTATCCCTCAGGATGACCTCCCGGTGTACGGGTATTATAAGCCGCAATATCACTATCCATGGTCGCTCCCACACGCATAACCTGAATTGGCTTATCAAGCCACCGGACTATCAACGTATTGGGCTCCTGCTGAAACCATTCAAATCCACCTTTTTCTCCATATACTCTAATTTTTAAAGCATTCTCTTCTCCAACAGCAACCTGTGAAGCCATTAATACCCCCCGGGCACCATTGTCAAAACGTAGTAATGCAGCGCCATCATCATCAAGTAAACGATTGGGAACAAAGGTTTTCAGATCCGCACACAACTCAATAACTTTCAGTCCCGTGATATATTCAGCCAGATGATGTGCGTGAGTCCCAATATCTCCCATACATCCTGCTTTACCTGAACGTTTAGGATCAGTACGCCACGAGGCCTGGGCATTACCGGCATCCTCCACTTTTTCAGAAAGCCAGCCCTGTGGATATTCAACATATATTTTACGAATCTTACCAAACACACCATCAGATACCATTTTTTTTGCATGCTTAACCGCCGGATAACCTGAGTAAGTATGCGTTAAAGCCAATGTTAATCCGGTTTCATCAAGTTTTTTCTTTAATTTTATAGCTTCATCAAAACTAAAGGTAATTGGCTTGTCAATCACCACATTAAAACCATTTTCCAATGCCATCATTGCAGGATCGAAATGGACAAAGTTAGGTGTTACAATAGAAACAAAATCCATACGCTCACCCTCTTTCAGCTGAGCTTCTTTTTCAAACATTTCCTGATAAGTACCATAAACACGATCCTCAGGAAGATAATAAAGTTTGCCTGATGATTTTGAAATTTCAGGATTCACACTAAAACAGCCGCATACCAGTTCAATCTGGTTATCCATTAATGCGGCAAATCGGTGGATTGCACCAATAAATGCATCGGTTCCGCCACCAACCATTCCCATTCGAAGTTTTCTATTCATAATAATAAAGTTTATATTGATTCAAAAAATGACTTTAAAATTAACAACTCTTTTCGAAGGAAACAAAAATCTTCCTCAAAAGAACTACATAATTATTTGATGGATTTTAGGAACATTTCATTAATTTTAGCCAGTTAAAACAATAATGTATTAAAATCATATAAGCAATGAAAAGAAGAAACTTTATTAAAAATGCTGCGGCCAGCTCTATTGCAATGACCGGAATTGGCAGTGCTTTTAGTGTAGGTGCTTCGGAGCCGGTTGCCCCGAACGAAATTAAATTCAAGTTAAAGTATGCTCCTCATTTCGGCATGTTTGAAAACAGCTCCGGAAAGGATTTAATCGATCAGATAAAATTTATGGCTGATCAGGGTTTTACTGCCTTTGAGGATAACGGAATGATGAAGAGAGACAAAAATATGCAGTCAAAAATTGGTGAAACACTTGCCAGGCTTAATATGACGATGGGAGTTTTTGTGATTGACAAAGGTGGAAATATGGCGAATACCCTGGCTGCAGGGAAACCCGAATTTATCGATATATTTTTGGATGGCTGCCGAAGGGCGGTTGACGTGGCTAAACGTACAAATGCCAAATGGATGACTGTAGTTCCGGGTGGCTTTGAACGCAAGCTGCCCACAGGAATTCAGGATGCCAATGTTATTGAAGCCCTGCGCCGGGGAGCGGAGATTTTAGAACCGCATGGCCTGGTAATGGTCCTTGAACCGCTTTCTGATTCTCCTGATCTCTATTTACGTACCTCAGAACAAACTTACATGATCTGCAAAGCAGTGAATAGTTCGGCCTGTAAAATTTTGTACGATATTTACCACATGCAGAAAAATGAGGGTAATCTGATTCATAATATTGGGCTCACCTGGGATGAAATTTCTTACTTTCAGATTGGGGATAATCCCGGAAGAAAAGAACCTACTACCGGAGAAATTAACTATAAAAATGTGTTCAAATATATTTACAATAAAGGATTTAAAGGTGTCATGGGCATGGAGCATGGAAATTCAATAAAGGGGATTGAAGGAGAGAAAGCCCTGATTGAAGCCTATAAAAAAGTAGATTCATTTGAGATTTGATGGAAAAAAATATTTTAGTCCCTTTTGATTTTCAAGCGCCTTCTGTTAAAGCAGCCAATTATGCCCGTTTGATGGCTGAAAAATTTAATGCAGGCCTTATATTATTGTGCGTGATCGATACACCCTGATTGCTTGCACAATTTTTTTCTTCAGGTGACCATCTTGTTAAAATTACTGATGAAGCAAAAGAAAAAATGTATAAACTGGCAAATTCGTTATCACAAAAAAATAAAAAAATTAATATCAAAACAAAAGTTGAACGGGGAAAACCTTATCAGAAAATACTTAAAATAGCAAAAGAAACAGGGGCGTTAATGATTATCCTTGGCGAAAATCATTATTTATCAGATTCTAATGATGAAACGAGTCATGTACTATCGTTCACACAGGAGAAACATTATAAATGACGAGTTCCATCTCATACCGTTAAAATAAACAATTATAATGAGATGAAATATACTTTTTAGTCCCACATTATCTGGCAATATAGTCCCAAGAAAAATAAATTGAAAAAAGAAGTTACATAAGAGAGTGGAGTCATTCTTTTAAAATGAATTACTTATTTGTGCTGGGTTCTTTTGCCGACATAATTATCTGATTAAATACCTGTCATATTTGCCATTCCCCGTTATCTTCACTCCAAAAAGTCTCACGACTCATTTCTTCATCATGACAGGAAGGCCAAACATATGCTGCAACATGATAGTTACAATCTCTTTCTCCGGCCTCTTCTATTTTGGAAGACTCTCCGCATCCGGATGATAATTATGCGATAAATATTATTCCCGGAAAATTTTTAAATTATATTATGTGAAGTGTATATGGGTACTTTTTAAAAAAAATATTGTAATAGTATTATCAAAAATAATAAAAATTGTAACTTATATATTAAATTTATAGTTTTAATTATTCTACTACACCATGAAGCATTCTTTTATATTCCCAGGTTATGCAGATATAAATTGTATCTTTAAAGCATACCACGGGCTATCAAAAGATAAAATAATAAAGTCCCGAACCTGCTAAGCCACGTTTATTTTTAAAAACCCGGCATAAGTATAAAAAATGAATACTGCCTATCCACTCATAACGATTTCTGTTATAATCTTTACATGTTATTTTATAACCTGGCTGTTTTCATATTGGAATATTTTTCCCCACAGGACCTATTTAAAATTCTGGAACTATATACTTTTGGCCACTTTTTTAGTTGCAGGAATATTTGGACTCGTAAGCGTCGTAAAAATTAACTACAAAATTGATATCCCCAACTATGAACAATATTTAAAATGGCATGTAAATTTTGGCATTGCCATGGCACTAATATCTTTTTTTCATTTTTTCTCTCATTTAAGTTACTATTTCCCTTGGCTCAGTAAAATTCAAAAAAAACATACCAAAAAAATTATCAAAGAGCGTCCAATGGAAAGTCCGGCAAAATATCCTGCATTATTATTGCTTTTAGGGGCGGTATCGATAATCAACCAGATAGTTTTTATCCGGGAATTTATAAGTGTATTATCCGGAAATGAACTGGTGTTGGGAATCGTTATGGCCAACTGGATGTTATTGACGGGATGGGGTGCATTTACCGGCAGAAAAAATATTTCTGATTCTTTTAACCTGAACAGAGGAATAACAATGCTTTCTTCTCTGGCTTTACTGCCCGCAATAATGGTAGGACTCCTTTACTGGTTGAAATATTTATTATTCCCTCCGGGAACACTAGCAGGATTAGACAGTACTATTATTGGAGCATTACTGTTGCTTTTCCCCGTTTGCTTCCTTTCTGGTTATCTTTTTACTGCTTTCTCGTCTCTTTTCTCAAAAATCAGTAATAAAAACCTAATTGGAAAAGCATATGCCCTCGAATCATTTGGTAGTCTTACCGGTGGTTTACTATTTAGTTTACTGTTGGGAAGATTTTTCACTTCAATACAAATTATCGGCCTGACTACCGGCATTATTCTAATTGCAGGTGCATTGATACACTTTAATACCTGCAGAACAAAAATAATTTTATTCCTGTCCACCGGGCTACTGTTACCTTTAATAATATTTTTATTCCGACCCGACACGAAAATAAAAAAAATATTATTCCCTAATCAAAAAATCATACTAAATCATAGTACACGCTATGGAAACCTGGTTGTGACAAAACAGGCAGGACAATTTAACTTTTATGAAAACAATGCTCTTCAGTTCTATACTGAAAATATGATCGTAAATGAAGAAGCAGTGCATTTTGCCATGGCACGCCATAAAAATCCCAAAAAAATTTTGTTAATATCCGGTGGAATAGCAGGAATGACAGAAGAAATAATTAAATATGACGTAAAAAAAATAACCTATCTTGAAAACAATCCTGAAATTTTCATTCATTGGCAAAACCTAACATCAGATAAATATAATAATGACGAAGTTGAAATAATTAAATCCGATATCCGAACTTATCTGAAAAGGACAGAGGAAGAATATGATGTTATTCTGCTTAATCTTCCTGCCCCGTCAACTTTAGGATACAACCGTTTTTACACTGATGAGTTTTTCAGTATTATTAAACGGCACTGCAATCCTGGCAGTATAGTCAGCACCAGTCTGCCTTCCACTGTTAATTATGCAGAAGAAAACGCTTTGGATGTTCACTCCTCACTATGGAAAACATTGTCATTACACTTTCAAAACATGCTTTATGTGCCGGGAGAAAAAAATTACTATCTGGCTTCCGATAATACCCTTTCCCATGATATTACCGAATGTATTCAAAAAAAGGGAATCGAAACCGAATATGTCAATCAGTATTACTTAGATGATGAACTATTGAAATTAAGGAGTAGCAATACAATTGAAAAGTTTAATGCCGGGGCAAAAATAAACCATGATTTTCAGCCTTATATGTTTATAAAACAGTCTTATCACTGGCTAAGTCATTTTGATGTCAGTTACAAGTTGCTTATGATTATACCGGCACTGTTATTTATAATCATTTTTTTAAGACAAAATGCACTAACTGCAGGATTATACACAGGAGGTTTTACTGCTTCTTCACTCGAAATTACCATGATGCTTGCATACCAGATTTTTGTGGGAAGCATTTATCTGGCATCGGCATTTTTCTTTACTGCATTTATGGGTGGCCTGGCTGCTGGGAGTTACCGCAGTTATGAAATTACCAAAACAAATCAGGTAAAAAATTACTACCGCCTGCAATTTATTCTTGCTGCATTTGCAATGTTATTGCCTCTGCTAATAAACCTTATCAGTTTCATCTCAGGATATATCGCCTTGCTTCAGATGATATTCTTTTTCCTTGTGTTTGCACTGGCTTTTGGTATAGGTCTCGAATTTAACCTGGCATCAAAATTGCGAAGGATAAGTTATAGTGAAACATCAGGCGTTAATTACAGCACTGATCTTGCCGGCTCTGCATTCGGTGCATATTTTACAGCACTTTTATTAATCCCTGTTTGGGGACTGACAACTACTTGTTTTATTGTGGCCGGATTAAATCTATTGAGCGGAACCATTGCTTTTTCTGCCCGGAAAAAACAAATTTTTATGATGTCAGGTGCATGATATTTAATTACTTTTTTAAATAGAATTACAAAATTTAAAACAGATGGATAAAAGATATTTTTTGAAAACAGTACTTTGGGGAGCAGGTGGAATTTGTTTTTCCGGAAAAAAGGTTTCCGGTACAAAGGGATTTTCCTCTCAGGTTGGAGAAAAATGGACAAAAGAAGCCATGTTTTATATTGAAACACCAAAGGGAATCCGCTGCCAGATATGCCCTAACGAATGCGATATAAAAGAAGGCGAGGCCGGCGACTGCCGTAACCGTATAAATAAAAACGGTAAATTGTATACAATTGCATATGGAAATCCCTGTGCCGTGCATATCGATCCTATTGAAAAAAAGCCATTTATGCATTTTTTTCCGGGTAGCAGAGCCTTTTCAATAGCAACAGCAGGATGCAATCTTGCCTGCCTGAACTGCCAGAACTGGACTATCTCCCAAAAAAGCCCGGCAGAAACTCAAAATTACGATCTGCTTCCTGATAAACTAATAGAATCATGTATAAAAAATAAATGTGAATCAATTGCTTATACTTATTCCGAACCTATAACTTTTTATGAATATACCCATGATTCCTCTGTCCTTGCAAGACAGGCAGGTATTAAAAATGTTATAGTAACAGCAGGATATGTTAATCGTGATCCGCTGCTTAAATTGTGTAAAGTGATAGACGCAGCTAATGTGGACTTAAAATCTTTCAGCGATGAAATATACATGAGACTTAATGCAGGCAAATTGCAACCGGTTCTGGACACCTTATTGACTATCAAAGAACAGGGGGTGTGGCTGGAAATAACCAACCTGATTGTTCCATCATGGACAGACGATATGGATATGATTCGCAGGATGTGCGACTGGCTTCTAAAAAATGGCTTCGAAGAAACTCCTCTCCATTTCAGCCGTTTTTATCCTTCCTATAAACTTACTCAATTGCCTCCTACACCTGTTAATATTCTCAAAAATGCCCGTCAAATTGCTGTAGAAGAGGGACTTAAACATGTATATATAGGTAATGTTCCAGGACTAGATGCCGAAAACACTATTTGTTCAAATTGTAAAAAAATATTAATAGAACGCCGTGGATACAAAATACTGCAAAATCATATTGTAGATGGTAAATGCGGCTTCTGTGGAAAGCCTGTTGCCGGTATATGGAAATAAATTACTCCGGGGCATAGTCCCAAAGTATCAAATGGAGGCTGCCAGGTAAACCTATAAATTTCTATCTTAGGGGGTCGGGGTATTAAACCACATTTTATAAATAAAAAAACCGCTTCTGAGGGAAGAAACGGCTTGGAAATGACGGAAGTAAAAGGAAATCTGAGAGTTATTTGGAAGTTTCCATTTTGATTTTTACTTCGTTATTTTTTGTATCCAGATTAATGACTTCAGTAGCTTTTTCGTAAGAAATATAGTTACTAACCAGTTGATATTCACCCGGTTTGATATTTTTAAATGTAAAGTTGCCGTCCAAATCGGTATATGTTTTTTTGCCAGACTTGTCAAGTGTAATCTCAACTCCGACTAACAACTCCCCTGAATCATAATCACAGACTGTTCCTGAGAGAGCTACTGTTGCAGTATTATCAGAATCGGCAGGAGTATCTCCTTCCTTATCTTTTGCTGTAACTGTCAATGTCAGCATAACCGCCAAAAAACCTAATAATAAATTTTTCATCATTTCTATATTTTACATTTATAATTTTATCCACCCGGAATTTGATAGAACTTTTTAAAATTTCTTAATGTAAAAATACGGTAGTGCTGTTAAACCGTAATTACAGAAATATTACAGTTTTATTACATTTATTCCTTATATCAGTATGACCTTTCATTAACCAACCTGCCTGTCTCATCAAACCTTTTCCAAGTGCCACATTTCTTCCCGTTATTATAATGGAGCACGTACAGAAGGTCTCCCCCATCGTTCCATATACGCCATGTTCCATGTTTTTTTCCATTCTTGTAACGAGCTTCCGAAACTTTGACGTTATCCTTATTATATATTACCCATCTTCCGTGCATCCGGTTATTCTTGTAGGAACGTATTTCATTCAACTGACCACTATCAAAAAACATTTTTATTTTACCGTGCTTTTTGCCGTCTTTTAACTTCATAATAATTTCCGTCCGGCCATTATCGTAATATGTCCTGTAGATGCCACTATAAGGACCTGAACGGTCATAATAAATGCCGTCAACCTCTTTTAAATCCTGTGCAAATGCAGTAACAGATAAAATTACACCTACAATTGCCATTAATATTTTTCTCATATGTAACCTATTTTGATCTTTCTGTAATAAACCTGTAAAACAAGTCAGACAAATAATTTTCCCTTTTTAACATCTGATTAATACCTTAATTCGGAAAACAGAATTATAATATATCATCAGTCTTTAATTTTTCGTTCGATAAAGAGATTTAAGCGAATCCTTATTTAAAGGATTATAATAAATTGTATTACGGTATCCAATTACCTCATAATTGCTGTCAAAATATATTTCAGCTTTTCTTTTTACTTCACGATTGGCGACATTAAATCCCTTATATTCATGTTCAATAAAAAAACATGTATCAGAACCCAGGGTGTCATTTTTATATTCAGACAACCCGGAAAAACCAAGAGGGGTATAATCAAAAATATCAGGTGCATTTTCAGGACTTGTTAAGTACATAATCACCCGTTCTTCAACGGCAGCCTGATTCCTCGATTTAGTATCTGAACAGGCAGCCGGAAGTAATCCCCCTAATACAATATACAATATTAATTTCACAACAAATAAAATTAAAGCTGCCTTAAAATGCTGCATTTACTTAAGAACGAAGCCGGAATCGCTTATTCTGTAAATCTGGCATTTCGGCTTCGCACTTAAAATATTTCCGGCAACAAAGCTTTTAAGACAGCCTCAAAATTATCATTTAATTATTAATTAATTACTATTTCTTTTAATAAGTGGTCGTTCCGTCTGTTTTTAATGCCCAACCTAACAGCCAGTTGTTTGAAGGATCAACAGCGCCGATGAAATTGGCTGCTTCGAACCATGGATCAATAGTTGTAGCTTCTTTAGCACCGGTTTCAACAATACCAATTGCACCATCGAAAGTAACACCGGGATTTTCATCAGAGTTAGTTGCATCGGCAGCAAATACACCGGCATCTTTCCAGTTTGTATCGCTGTATCCCCATACAACAGAGTTTGCAACAACAAGTGAACCGTCATTCATATGTTCATCTGTCAGGTCATCACCTTTATCCACTCTTACACCACGATAGCCACCGTTGGCACCATTTGCCAAAGCATTATATATTTTACCTTTGGTTCCGTGTCTGAGTCTGAATCCATAAGTTTGATTCTTATTACCAGTTGCATTAATAATAGTTACATTTGAGATAGTAGGATTTGAAAATGGTTCAGCAGCAAAATCGCCTTCAAGATTATCACATTCAAATCCACGGTCACCACGATCAGCTATCTGCTCTATAACAACAAACTGAGCTTTTCCTCTCCAGCCATGTGTCCAGTCAAAAGAATCATCTTTCGAAGCGGTTGAAACAGCATACTTAAGACTCACAGTTCCGCCAAAAAATTCAATACCATCATCTTCTCCATAATATGACTGAATATGGTCAACGTTTGTTTCGCTTCCAACACCATTAAAGGAGAAACCATTAAGCTCATTGTCAACGCCAATAATCCGCCCGGCATATTTAAGTATAACATAGCTTAACGAACCTGAGTCGTCACCATCTTCAGTACCCCCGTAAACGCCTGTTCCGCCTTCACCTTCAGCCTGGTCGCCAACATTAATATCGGCTCTTCCATTAAGAACAAATCCACCCCAGTCGCCTCCGTCAGGATCAACGCCGGAATTTCCAAGTTCATTACTTGAAGTCATAAGAATAGGAGCAGAAGCAGTTCCGTCAGCCTGAACCTGAGCATCCTGTGCAATTACTAAAAATGAAGTGGCACTGGATTCAGCATCAAAATATAATTTAACACCCTCATTTATTGTGAGAGTAGCTTCATTATTGACAAAAGTAGAGCCGGAAATAAGCCATTCATAACCATCTAATACCTGTAAAGTAATATCCCTGTCAATATCACCTGCCAATTTTATAACATCCTCACCATTTTTAACAGCTTTAGCCAATGTGAATCCGTCACTGGATGGATCAACGGTAATACCTGTAATATCGGCAACAGTTGCCACCGGAGCGGCTGAAATATTAACAGCCACAGTTTTTGTAAGATACTGACCTTCCTGATCAGTTACGGTAATGTCAATAGTTGCGACACCAGCGTTTGTGGGGGCTGAATAAGTTACTGTTGCAGTGCCACTTGATTCACCGGATGGAATACTGCTGACAGAAACACTACCACCGCCCGAAGTTACAGACGCACTTACAGACTGTACCAGTCCCGGAGCAGAAATACCACTGACATTAATATCAACAGTATTACCTACCTGAACATCAGCAGAAGCACTTACTGAAAACGAAGGAGGGAAAATAGGATCTTCGTCCTTTTCACATGATTGAAATCCAGCAACTAGAACTAGCGCTGAAATAATCACTACGAAACGATTTAATAAATTCATTTTTACTTTTTTCATTGTTAGAAACTTTTAAATTGTTAATTAAAATTGAACTAAAATATCTTGTATGTAAAGCTTAATCCGATGTTTATCCCTTTTTTATATTTATTAAGCTCTATCTTTTCTTCAGAACCGGGAGTTAATTCTTGTATAATTTCTATTTCAGGATTAAGTAAATTTCTTGTATACAGCTTAATGCCCCATCTGCGTTCTTTACCCATGTCCCACGTGGTACTAAGATTCAAAGTTCCAAAGGGCATTTCGAAAATATCGCCTACACCCAAATTCCCTACATTCGAAAGCCTTCTTCCAAACTGATTGAACGCAGCGGTAAAAGAATACCTGTAATTAACCATGCTTTTACCATATGTCAAATCTATATTTACCAAATACGGAGATGCTCCTTCCAGCTTTCTTTTATTATTGGTCTGAGTTGTTGACCCCGATATATTTACCGGGTCGTCTATAGTGATCCCGGAAGTCAACAAGCTTAAGTTGGAATTAAAAATCAAATCCTTAATCCTCTCTGAAATAAAACCAAGGTTTTTTCTTGCTTCAACCTCAAAGCCATAAACACTTCCTTCAAAACCGTTCTGGTAACTTTTTATGGGATTAGCGCCGGCAGAAACATTTTGTACTATAGGGCTTTTCAGATCTTTTGCGAATAATCCTAAAGCAAGTAATCCACCTTCTGAATCATATGATTCTATCCTAAGATCATAATTATTATTGTACCCGTTCTGGAGGTCAGGATTCCCAACTGTCCTGAATGCCCCGAAACTTTCCCTGTATTCAAATGGTGCCAGCTCGCGAAAATCAGGCCTGGATACTGTCTTGCTGTATGAACTACGTAATATCAGGTTTTCGGATATATTATATTTTGCCACAAGGCTGGGAAAAAAATCATCTGTTTTAATAATCCTTTTTGTTTTAGGTTCAGTGCCGTTTTTCTGGTTTGTATCTTCGCTGTATTCAATAAATTGCTCGGACATCTCCAGTCTTACACCAAAATTAACCGTAAGTTTTTGGGGTATGAACATTACTTCTGTATTAAGGAAGGGAGCCATTATTTCCATATTTGCGTAATAATCGTCCCAAGGCTGCGTGCCTTCCAAAACCCTGTATTCCTTTGCTCTCATATTTTCAATATCAAAAAAGCTGTCAATACTATATACATCTCCAAATGGTACTGAAGCTCCCCTGATTTGATGATTGAATTGCCTCAGCCAGAAATCCCGCTTTTTATTACGATAATCAATTCCTCCGTTTGCTGATAACAAAGCAAGTTTTTCATCACCATAAATTTTCTCTATAATATTCCATGTAAAATGAAATTTGCCTGCTAAGTCATTGTCATTCAAATCAGTAAAAAATCTATGGTGGTCGGCATTATCCTGCGGACTTAATTCATAAGAGAGCTGCCCTGAATTGGGAGCAGGATCATAACGCATGGCTACCTGCCTTCTGTCAGGTTCATCAGAATAAGCATCACTAAGACTGAAGCCCCAATTTAATGACAATCTTTTCCTGAAAAATTTATTGGTAATATTTACCTGATGAGCAAAAAGGGAATTTAATTTATATGTAATCCTCCGGGAATAAATTTTATCATCAAAATCAAAGAATGTCCCGTCGGTTTCCATTACATTATTCTTAGTAATTATTGTCGCAAGAAAATTGTAATTAATAGTATGATTTTGATTGAACTGAAAATACAGATTGCCCAATCCGGATGTATTAGAAGAAAACATAAAATCCTTAAAATCATAATTATACCGTAAAAGGCCCTGGATATTCTGAAGTGCTGCAATCTGACCGTATTCGAAGTTATAATCTGTACCATGATTAACATTGACCAGATAACCCAGTTTGGAATCGTTGTTAATAAAATCCAGATCAAGAACATTCCCGTATTTCAGGGATAAATTTTTATTTATTGGAGCTGTTTTTTCAACAGGATCAAATTTTGTAGTAAACCAGTTTTCTTTGTTGTATCCCTCTCCCTTGAAAGAATCAAAGAACATTATCTCAGGATTATAATCCTGTTCAATTACTTTCAGTGGTATTTCCCGAACCTGATTTATGCCGAATATATCATCTTCTTTTGATTGATCGAGTAAAAAATCTTTAAACGTACTTTTAGTGTTCACTGAGGTACCTAAAGTTATTTCCAGGATATGTTTTTCGGGATAAGGTTTTGTGGAGATATCAACAGATGCTCCCGAAAAATTACCATAAAATCCGGGATTAAAAGATTTGGTTACTTCAAGATTTTCAATAACATCAGAAGGAAAGATATCATAAGGAAGAACCCTTCTGTCAGGATTGGGAGAAGCTACAGGGAATCCGTTAAGTGTACTTGCATTATAACGGTCACCCAGTCCGCGAACAACTAAAAATTTAGAACCCTGTACAGAAAGACCTACAACTTTTTTTAATCCTTCAGCAGCATCACCTGCCCCAACTCTTTCTAACTCTTGCGCACCAATTGCCTGAACCATATTGGTCCCTTCTTTCCGCTCAACCATTAATATCTTTTCAGATTCACGATTAGCTTTGGCTACAACCTCTACCCCTTCTATCTCGAGTGTGACAGGTTTTAAAGAAATGTCGAGGACAGTTTCACTGTTCTCTGTTACATCTATGTTAACTTCTTGTGTTTCATAAGATATAAAAGAAATAACCAGATCGTAATTACCGGTCTCGATATCCCTGATAATAAAATTACCGTCAAAATCCGTAATAGTACCCCGGGTAGTACCTTTTATCAAAACCGTAGTTCCTATCAGTGATTCATTTGTTTCCGCATCAGTTACTGTTCCCCTTATTGTTCCTACCTGCGCTTTGACCAGAAAAACATAAATTAGCAGTAAACTACTAATAATGATTCTTTTCATACTTTTTCTCTTATTGTTCAAACTTCAGTCATAATAAATATCAGGGGCGAATCAACTCCAATAATATTACATCCTGATTACTATTTTTTTAAGCTACCATTACAATTAATTAACAGAATTGTAACATCCATTAAGGGCCTTTATAAATAAGCTATTGAGGAAATCTGACTGCTGAAGTAAAAAAAAATAAAAAAATTATCAGGTAACGTTAAATTAAGAAAAGAATATACCCGAATCAGGCTTTTGATAAGGAAAACAGGAATTCAATGCCTTTTCCAAATACATTCCTTACTGATATTTCGCCTTTATGAAGCTGTACAGCATTTTTTACTATGGCAAGACCCAGTCCCGTCCCCCCCATCTCCCGGGTACGACCATGGTCAACACGATAAAAGCGTTCAAAAATCCGCGGAAGGTGTTCTTCTGCTATGCCTGTTCCTGTATCTGAATAAGAAAAAAAGTAGTATTTCTGATCTTCGTGGTAAGTCCGTATATAAATTTTGATATTACTGCCCCCGTAATTTATTGAATTTTCAATGAAATTCTGGAAAATTGAAAATAACAGTGAATCGTTTCCTTTAATAACAGTGCCCTTCTTTACGTCACTCTGAAATTCTATATGTTTTTCGCTCATCCTGTTCGCGAAATTCTCATAAACCTCATCAATGATATTTTTAATATCGACAAAATCAAATTTGAACAATTCACCGGCGTCTTCAATATTATTGAGCAGAGAAACATCATTAATCAAACAGGTAAGTCTTTCCGATTGCAAATGAGCTTTTTCCAGAAAATATTTTTGTTTTTCTCCCGGAAAAGGCCAGTTATCCAGCATAGTCTCAAGATATCCTTTAATAGAAGCCAAAGGCGTTTTAAGTTCATGAGCAATATTGGAAGTAAGCTGCTGCTTCATAAGCCTCCTCTTCTCAAGTCTTGTAATATCCGTTATCATAACCTCGAAACTTCTATCCCAGAAAATTATACTTTGAACTTTATAATATTTCTCACCTTTCGAAATGACATATTCCGTCTGAGGCAAAGCGGCCGCCTCTATTTCCTTGCCGTTTTTTAAATATTTCTTTAAAAACTTGTTCAGTTTTTTAAATTGGTCGATATTAAAAATTTCATCGGGACTGTTAATTGTATTTTTGGAAACAAGATTTATAAACTGAATAAAGTGACTGTTTGATAGAGTCACTTTTTTTGCCGGAGAGAAAAAAGCAATACCTTCATTCAATGCATTAAGATGATTGAATAATTTTTCTTTCTCAATTGAAATCTCATCTTTAGCCTTCTTCAGGTTGTTATAAATCCTTATAATCTGACTACTTATTATTCCCAGTTCATTTTCAGGGAATGAAGTATCTGATTGTACAAGTTCATTTTTACCGGCTTCTAATGAAAAATTCTTTAACTTGGTAATAGCCTCAGACAATTTTCCGGTGACAAAATACAGTACTATACCAATAATGGCAAAAACACCTGCTATAAAAAAAATAAAGGCGCTTTCGGCTTTAAGGAAATGCTTAACCTGCATATTATATACAACAGCAGTTCTTACAAAATATCCTAAATATTTCTTTGAATAGTAATAATATTCCTGATTGGTAGTGGCAGACCTGCGTATATTTGATCCTTTTTCATGGTGAAGTGATTTTTGAACCTCCGGCCTGTGAAGATGGTTTTCCATTAAATGGTATTCATTTACAAAACTGTCATATAATACCCTCCCTGTATCATCAATAATAGTAATACGGGTTGGCGGAGGCGGTAAAATAGTGCTTATATCATCAATACGATCAAGTTCCTGATTTTTTATCAGGTTATTTTTTTCAATGTAGCGACGGGTAATTTCAGTTATATTATCAAGGGTGTTTTCCAACTGGGATGCCCGGTAATTTTTTTCCCGGAAATATTGAAAAGCAAGAATAGCGCCTGTAAAAAGAAAAAATATTAATATAAAATAAAAAAATATTTCGCCTCTGAATGACCTCTTTATCACATTGTTAATCTTAATATTTCACTATTTATTCATAAAACAATAACCATAGCCCGATTTACCTTTGATTTTTGAACCATATTCACCGATTTTTTTTCTGAGCCGGGCTATGTTAACATCCACATTCCGCTCTGTAACTATAACATCATCTTTCCAGATACGTTGCAAAATTTCTTCGCGACTGATATACTGGTCAATATTTTTTAGCAGTAACGCAAGTATTTCAAACTCTTTTCGTGTTAGATTTACATTTTCTCCAGCAACCGATATTTCCTTTTTTTTGAGATCAACTTTCAGTTCCTTAAAATAAATCAGGCTTTTCTCATTTTTTGCTTTATTTCCCCTTTTTATAATAGCTTTTATCCGTGCAATTACCTCCTTTATAGAAAAAGGTTTGGGAATATAGTCATCACCCCCGACATTAAAACCTGTTAACAGATCATTTTCTTCTCCTTTGGCTGTAAGAAAAATTATCGGTACGGACAATTTTTTTTCTTTGCGGATTATATTGGCTACTTTAAATCCCGAAATACCACTCATCATTACATCCAGCAATATTAAATCATACTCTTCCAATGGCTTTTTTAGTGCTTCTTCTCCTGAATGTACACTGTCAATGTTGAATCCTTCACTTTCAAGATTAAATTGTAAAATTTCACACAAATCCTTTTCATCGTCAACAATAAGAATTTTATAGTTGTCTTCCATTTTTTGAATACGTTTATTACACGCAAAAATAAACTAATTAATACTACTAATGCATTTATTAATACTTTTTTAATATCATTTAAAAATATATTTTATCATCAAATAAAAAAACAGTAAAAAACGTTAAAACCAGAAAAATAAAAATATAAATTCTGTATTTTTTTCATTATAAATTTTGGTGAAAAGGACAAAATGATTATAATATCATTCATAAACTAAAAGTTTAATGATAATAAATTAAGAATTTGTAAGACTTTTAATGGAACGCTCCAAGTGGAGCATCTCCTGTTAGTATCAAGGGAAAAGTTAAAATCTCAATACAAAAAAAATTAAGTGCAATACCTTCAAATTAATTTATATGAACGGTCAACAACGAGTTGTTATAGAAAATATCAAACCACAGATCAACGGAGGAAAATTTCCGGCAAAAAGAGTGGCTAACGATAATTTCATAGTTACTGCCGACATATTCTGCGACAGTCATGATATAATATCTGCAGAACTGATTTATAAACATCAGAATGACAAAGAATGGCAATCTTATGAAATGCTGCATTTTATAAATGACCAATGGAAAGGATCATTTGAATTGGTATATCTTGGTTCTTACTTGTACACTATAAGAGCCTGGATCAACCATTTTAAATCATGGCACCGGGATACAATGAAAAAAATTGAAGCAGAGATGGATTATGCTGTTGATCTGCAGGTAGGTGCACTTATTATAAAAAAAACACTGGATATCTATACCAATATGCAGGGAAAAGATAGCCATTATCTAAAAAAGGTAATAAATGAATTTACTTCAGAAAATATATTACCTGAAAATAAAATTGAACCTATTCTTAACAATAAACTTTTTTCAACCATGGTCAAATATCCCGTGAAAGATCATGTAATGAATTATGAAAAAATTTTTGAAGTAAATGTAGACAGGGAAAAAGCAAATTTCAGCGCCTGGTATGAAGTTTTTCCCCGTTCCTTAAATCCGGATCCCGGTAAACACGGAACTTTCAGTGACTGCATCAATTTTATTCCATATGTTGCTAACATGGGTTTTGATGTCTTATACCTGCCGCCAATACATCCTATCGGAGAAACTAAAAGAAAAGGGAGAAACAACAGCATTACAGCTAAACCCGGGGATCCGGGCTCTCCATGGGCTATTGGCAGCAAATACGGCGGACATAAATCTGTCCATCCCGAGCTGGGCACAATTGACGATTTCAGAAAACTCATAAGTAAAGCTCAGGAGGCAGGATTGGAAGTTGCACTGGATATAGCCTTCCAGTGCTCACCGGATCATCCGTATATAAAAGAACATCCGGAATGGTTCCGGCACAGGCCTGACGGTACTTTGCAGTATGCAGAGAATCCGCCGAAAAAATATGAAGACATTTATCCGCTTAACTTTGAAACAGACGATTGGCAAAACCTTTGGAAAGAACTCAAAAGTATTTTTCTTTTCTGGATTGAAAAAGGAGTAAAAATTTTCAGAGTTGATAATCCTCATACCAAATCGCTCTCCTTCTGGGGATGGGTCATAAAGGAAATAAAAAAAACAAATCCTGATGTTATCTTTCTGGCAGAAGCATTTACACGTCCAAAAGTAATGTACTATTTAGCAAAACAAGGATTTACCCAATCATACACTTATTTTACATGGCGAAATACAAAACACAATCTTACAACATATTGCAACGAACTGGTAAATAGTGACGTAAGATATTTCTTCAGACCCAATTTCTGGCCTAATACACCTGATATATTACCGGAGTACCTCCAGGTTTCCGACCGCACTGGATTCATTCAACGTTTTGTCCTGGCAGCCACCCTTAGTTCAAACTATGGCATTTACGGGCCTGCATTTGAGCTGATGGAGAACGAGCCTTTACATGCCGGCAAAGAAGAATATCTGAATTCTGAAAAATATGAAATTAAAAACTGGAATATCAACAATCCCAAAAGCCTTAAAAAAATTATCAAACGGATTAATAAGATACGAAAAGAAAATAAAGCTCTTCACAACACACATTCTCTGAAATTTCACGATATCGATAATGAAGCTCTTATTGCCTATAGTAAAACATCAGATGATCTAAACAATATAATCCTGGTTGTCGTTAACATGGACCCGCATCACTTGCATGCCGGTTGGGTTAAATTCTCACCTGGTGATTTCGGAATGGATCTTCACACTCCTTATCAGGTCCACGACTTAATAAGCGGTTCTTATTTCCTTTGGAGCAACGAATACAACTATGTAGAAATTAATCCGGGAATAATGCCTGTCCACATCTTTAAAGTGAGAAGGAAAATCCGTTCGGAAAGAGATTTTGATTACTTCATGTAAAAGAATGATTTTATGCAAAATAAAGATTCAAAAAGTTGGTACAAGGATGCTATTATCTACCAGGCACATGTCAGGTCTTTCAAAGACAGCAACGGTGATGGTATAGGTGATTTCAAAGGACTTATCGGGAAATTGGACTACCTGAAATCACTTGGTGTCACAGCTATCTGGCTTTTGCCGTTTTATAAATCTCCTCTAAAGGACGGAGGATATGATATATCTGATTTCACAAGCATTCATGAGGATTACGGAACCATGGCCGATTTTAAACGTTTTATTCGTGAAACACATAAAAAAGAATTAAAAGTCATTACGGAACTGGTTCTTAACCACACCTCTATTGACAATAAATGGTTTGAAAGAGCAAGGAATGCTAAAGCAGGTAGTGTGTACCGCAATTTTTATGTGTGGAATGACAGCACTGACAAATACTCTGATGCACGAATTATTTTTCAGGATTTTGAAATATCAAACTGGACATGGGACCCCGTTGCCCAGTCATATTACTGGCATCGTTTTTATTCACACCAGCCCGACCTGAATTTTGATAATCCAAGCGTTCATAAAGCTTTGATAAAAACAATAGACTTTTGGTTCAAAATAGGAATTGACGGATTAAGGCTTGATGCGGTTCCGTATTTATATGAACGGGAAGGAACTAACTGCGAAAATCTTCTGGAAACACATACATTTTTGAAAAAACTAAGAAAATATATAGATGAAAACTATGAGAACAAAATGTTGCTGGCAGAGGCTAACCAATGGCCGGATGATGCATCAGAATATTTTGGTAAGGGTGATGAATGTCATATGTGTTTCCATTTTCCGCTTATGCCCCGTTTATATATGTCAATGAAGATGGAAGACCGCTTTCCGCTGATAGATATCCTTGATCAGACTCCCCAAATACCTGAAAACTGCCAATGGGCTATTTTCCTGAGAAACCACGATGAACTGACTCTTGAAATGGTATCTGATGAGGAAAGAGATTACATGTACAAATCATTTGCAAAAAATCCTAAACAGCGGATTAATCTCGGTATCCGTCGCCGATTAGCGCCATTAATGGATAATGACCGAAAAAATATTGAACTAATGAATGTTCTGCTATTTTCATTGCCTGGTACCCCGATAGTGTATTATGGCGATGAAATAGGAATGGGAGATAATTATTACCTTGGTGATCGCGACGGAGTGCGCACTCCAATGCAATGGTCGGCAGACAGGAATGCCGGTTTTTTAATGGCTGAGCCCCAGCGTCTGTTTCTCCCCATAATTTTTAACCACGATTACCATTATGAAACAACCAATGTCGAAAACCATGAAAAAAATCCGACTTCATTGCTATGGTGGATGCGTCGAATCATAGCAAAAAGGAAACAATACAAGGCATTCAGCCAGGGAAATATTAAATTTATTGAAACTAATAATTCCAAAATTCTTGCTTTCATAAGAACTTATAAGGAAGAAAAATTACTGGTCATAGTAAACTTATCAAGGTATTCACAACAATCTGAACTTGATCTTTCTGAATATGCCGGGTACATTCCTGTTGAGGTATTCAGTCGTAATGAATTTTTAATTATCGATGAAGAACCGTATATTTTCCCGTTACAGTTTAAAAATTATTTCTGGTTTGAACTGCGCAAACAGGAGGAAACAGAAGTTATAGAAACACTTTCACCTGAATCCGGTCTTAAAGTGACTTCCAAAGAATGGAACCAGATGAAAAAACCAACCGGAAATTTACTTGAAAATTTATTACTTAACTATATTCAGAAGAACAGATGGTTCAGAGGAAAAGCAAAACAAATCAGTATTGCCGAAATTAAACATGCTGTTCCACTACCTACAGAAGAAATAAACTCTTACCTCCTGATTATAAAAATTAAATACAGAGAAGGCAAAAATGAACAATATGTCATTCCCTTATCCATAACCACAGGCGAAGAAATTCCGGATATTAAATATAAATATCCCGAATCACTTGTGGCTAATATTGAAATAGACGGCAATGAAGGTTTATTGTATGACGGCTGTTATAATAAAAAAGTAAGAAATTTATTATTAAAGCTTATTATTGGCAAAACAAGGATTAAAAATGGAAAAGCAGCACTTGTAGGTTTTGGAGCAAAAAAAATTCATACAAAAGTCGGAAAAAATGAACTCCCCCTTCACTCAAGGGTTTTACTTGTTGAACAATCAAATACTTCCATCCTTTACGACAACCTTTTCTTCTTAAAAATGTACAGAAGTCCGGAAGAAGGTACTAATCCTGAACTTGAAATTATTAAAACATTAACGGAAAACACAGAATTCAGAAATTTCCCGACTTTTTGCGGAGCGCTGGAATACCGTAAACCCAATTCTGAAAATACTGCTTTGGGCATTTTGGTCGATTATATACCAAATGAGGGAAACGCATGGGAATTTACCCAATCTTCCATCGATCATTATTTCGACAACATAATCTCAGACAAAGAACATTTGTTGTCTTATTCACCACACGATGTAAAAGCGATTGTTGGAGAGGCAGGAGAAGAAAAAATCAAAGAATTGGCCGGTCCGTTTTTTTTAGAAATGATTCAATTACTAGCTCAGCGAACAGCCGAAATGCATATTGCTCTGGCTTCAATAAAAAATAAAAAAGAATTTATCCCAGAACCATTTTCCCTCTTATATCAAAAATCACTTTATCAGTCTTTCCGTACACTGATTAAGCGTACAAACAATAAGATAAGATCATCAAAAAGAAAATTAACTGAAGAACAGAGTGCCTTAATTAATGATATTTTAAAAAATGAAAATTTGCTTCTCCATACTATAAAACAAACACTTGAGAAAAAGAAAATCCATAGTTCCAAAATCAGAGTTCACGGTGATTATCACCTTGGCCAGGTTCTTTTTACTGGAAAAGATTTCATGATAATCGATTTCGAGGGTGAACCAACCCGTTCGCTTACAGCAAGACAATTAAAACATTGTCCGTTTAAAGATATAGCAGGAATGCTGCGTTCTTTTCATTATGCTATTTACATGGGACAGTTAGAGAACGAATCTAAAATACCTGAAAGTGCCGGCTTACTCAAACCATGGCTGGAAGTTTGGTATGAATTGGTTCAGGAGACATTTGTAAACAGCTATCTGAAAACAGCTGAAAATGCTTTATTTATTCCGAAAGAAGAAAGACAGATCAACGATCTGCTTTCTGTCTATACTATTGAGAAGGCAGTTTATGAAGCTGATTATGAATTTAATAACAGGCCAGACTGGCTACATATTCCATTATACGGTCTGAAAAAAATCTTACAGGAATTATAATATTGAGTCTGGTCTAAAAAGATGCTTCGTGCCCTTTTGGGATAAATTACAAAATCTATTATGTTAATTTTCAATTATTTGAAAAAATATAATTTTTTATTTTAAAAATTTTCACTTTAAAAGTTGACTCAAAATTGTAAACAGATGAATAAAAAACAAAATAAATTAACAGAGTCTGAAAAAAACCATTCCAAAGGTAAAACCATACCTGCAGATAAAAAATCTTCATCGACAAAAAATGATAAGAATCTGGAAGCAACTAAAAATTTTATAACGGAATACGACATTTATCTTTTCAGAGAGGGAAAACATTTTTCCTTATATAAAAAACTGGGAGCACATGTCTGTAAATACAATAATAAACCGGGAACTTTTTTTGCTGTCTGGGCGCCTAATGCTAAATCTGTCTCTGTTATTGGAAATTTCAACAGCTGGCTTAAAGATGCCAACCATTTAAGAGTCCGTAAAGATGAATCAGGTATATGGGAAGGCTTTATCCCGGGTATAGGTAAAGGTGAAACATATAAATATTTTATCACCTCCAAATACGACAATTATCAGGTTGAAAAAGCAGACCCGGTAGCAAAATTCAGCGAACCGCCACCTAAAACAGCATCTGTAGTATGGAATTACAATTATAAATGGAATGATTCGGAATGGATGAAAAAACGTAAAAAATATAATTCCCCCAATAGTCCTTTCTCCGTTTATGAAGTCAACCTGGAATCATGGAGAAGGAAGCCGGAAGAAAATTCCAGACCTTTAAAGTATTCCGAAATGGCTGAACAATTGTGTAAATATATAAAAAAAATGGGGTATACCCACATAGAACTGATGCCTGTAACAGAATATCCATTTTCCGGCTCATGGGGTTACCAGGTTACCGGTTTTTTTGCACCAACCAGCCGCTTTGGAACTCCCGATGACTTTATGTACTTTATTGATTATATGCATCAAAATGATATTGGCGTTATAATGGACTGGGTGCCTTCACATTTCCCGGGCGATCTTCACGGACTCCATTTCTTCGACGGAACTTATTTATATGAACACCATGATCCACGTAAGGGATTTCATCCCGACTGGAACAGCTATATTTTTAATTACGGCAGGAATGAAATAAGAAATTTTTTAATCAGTAGTGCACATAGCTGGCTGGAATATTTTCATGTAGATGGGCTGCGTGTGGATGCGGTGGCTTCAATGCTTTACCTTGACTACTCACGGAAAGAGGGAGAATGGATACCTAATGAATATGGCGGCAGGGAAAACCTTGATGCAATACGTTTCATGCGTGATTTAAACGAATCAATTTATACCAGATACTCCTCTGTCCAGACAATCGCGGAAGAATCAACCGCATGGCCTATGGTAACCCGACCCGTATATACAGGGGGTCTCGGATTCGGACTTAAATGGAATATGGGCTGGATGCACGACACTCTGAGTTACTTTTCCAATGAGCCCATTCATCGTAGTTATCACCATAATCAAATGACTTTCAGCATTATGTATGCATTTAACGAAAATTTCATGCTGGCCCTTTCACACGATGAGGTAGTCCATGGAAAAAGAAGCCTTATTAATAAAATGCCTGGTGATGACTGGCAAAAATTTGCCAATGTAAGGACATTATTTGGTTATATGTTTGCTCACCCCGGCAAAAAACTTCACTTCATGGGAATGGAATTCGGACAATGGGATGAATGGAACCATGAGACCAGCCTCGATTGGCATTTGCTTGATCATGATAGACACAAAGGTCTTCAATTCTTTTTGAAAAATTTAAATAGTATTTATAAACGTTATCCAGCTTTTTATGAATGTGACTTTTCAGAAGAAGGATTTAAATGGATTGATGCTAATGATGCCCAAAATTCTATTCTTAGCTTTATGAGATTCGGTAAAAATAAAAAGCAGACAGTTATAATAGTGGTAAACCTTACACCTGTACCGCGACATAATTACCGGGTAGGAGTGCCTTATGACGTCGAATGGACTGAAATACTCAACAGTGATGCTAAGCAATACGGCGGTTCCGGAATGGGTAATTTCGGGAAAGTATCACCAAATCCTGTCCCTTACCATGGCGAAAATCAGTCGGTCAATATCCTTCTTCCCCCACTTGCAGTAGTTATGTTTTCTCCTTTTCAGTAACCAAAATAAAATCCCTGTGTGCTTTAATAAGATTTATTGCATGAAGCAGCATATTCTTCGTTTCCGTGATCGTATTGAAAAATAATACTGCATTCCTGGTATTTACTTCTTTAGCTTTAATTCTTTTTATTTGAGCAATCTCCATATCGCCCAGAGTCTGTAATATTTTATCTCTGCTTTTTATCAGGTTATCAATTTTATTGAACTTGTCTTCTTTCACTAGCTTAAGGGCAAACTCAAAGAAATCATCAGTTTGTTTCCTTAAACTTTTTAATTCCTCGTTTTGAGCCTTAATAAAGGGTTTATGATGATTATTAAGATGTTCAAAAAGAGGCTCAACCAAAAAATTTAATGAGTGAGCCATTTCTCTTTGATAATCAACAACCTGAACATAAAAATGACCGCAATCAATATTATCTTCTATTTTAGAAAGCACACTAAGTACTTTATTTTTCTTCTTCTTGGACTTCTTATTAAAGTCATCTTTTATCTTCAAGACTTCCTTCAATTTCGAACGACTTTCATTTTCAAAATTTTTCAGACTCCCTGAAAAAATCTCATCAGCCAAAATAATCGATTTTATAACCTGCTTCTTACATTTTTCCAACACTTTCTCCGTCTCATCTTTTTCCAGAATAGTTTCATCATCTTCCTCCTGCATATTTTTTCTTTTTCTTTTAAAAAATATATGGGTGCGGATAACCATATATACAGCCACGGCCATAAAAATTAATATCATAAATTTGCCGCCAACAAGAATTAAAAAGGCAATCACGCCTGAAAACGTAAAAGCAACAAGAGCAGTCAAAAACCAACCGCCGATCACAGCAAAAACACCTGATATACGGTACACCGCACTTTCCCGGTCCCATGCCCTGTCGGCAAGTGATGTGCCCATAGCGACCATAAACGTTACATAAGTAGTTGAAAGAGGTAATTTTAAAGATGTTCCAAAAGCAATCAAGATGCTGGCAACAATTAGGTTGATTGATGCCCGTACTTTATCAAAAGCAGGAGTTTCAGGATCATTTTCAGGGCCTAATGACAAAGGCGTAAATTGTTTTTTCAGAGAATGATTAACTTGATATGGTAATACCTTGGCAATAAGTCTATTAAATTTCAAAGAATTCCTTACCATTAATCGCGCTATAAGAGATGATCCGAATCTTTCAATGCCTTCGGACTGGCGACCAAGGTTTATTTCAGTTTCAGTAACCGACTGGGCTTTTTGAGATGTAATTAAAGTAATAACCATAATTAACCCCGAAATAAGCAACATAATCACCGGCGTAGAGCTTTTCTCCCTTAACATTTCCATGGAAAAAGTATCCGGTGAAACACCTCCCGAAGCAATCCACGCCTGGAATGACTTAAAGCCGGCAACCGGAACACCGATAAAATTAACCAGGTCATTCCCCGCAAAGGCCATTGCAAGAGCAAAAGTACCGACCAATACAATAAGTTTCAGAATATCAATCTTAAACAACCATCTTAATAATTGTAAAACAACAATCCAGAATCCTAAACTAAAAAGCAAAATAGTACTTGTATGACTAATAACCCAATCCCCGAGTTTCTCCCCGCCTGTCACCTCCAGCTCTGAAAATGAAGATCCTTTCATCCCCTTTATCAACATAAAATAGGTAATTGCAGTAATGGCGATGCCTCCGAAAAGGGATCCAAAGTATTTCATTGGCTTATCATAATTAAAAGAAAAAATGAGCCGTGTAACATACTGAATTAAAGCTCCAAAAGTAAAAGCAATAAATACTGAAAGTAAAATACCGGCAATTATGGCAAGAGCTTTTTCAGAGTTAATATAACCGGATAATTCTCCTAATGATCCTTCCGTTCCTGCTATTTTTACCAAAGAAACGGCCACTGCTGACCCCAGTAACTCAAATACTATGGAAACAGTAGTTGAGGTAGGCATACTAAAGGTATTAAACATATCAAGCAATATGACATCCGTAATCATTACTGCCAGAAATATCACAATGATCTCGGAAAAAACAAACATGTCAGGATGAAAGATCCCCTTACGGGCAACTTCCATCATTCCGCTTGAAAACGTGGCACCGATCAATACACCACCGGCAGCCATCAAAAATATGACCCACTTTGGTGCTACCTTGGATCCGAAAGCTGAATTTAAAAAATTTACGGCATCATTACTTACTCCTACAACTAAATCTGAAACAGCAAGTGCGAAGAGGATTATTACAACAATAAGATAGAAATTTTCCATTCTCCAATATTTAAAAGAAAGAAATTTTATGCGAATTAAACTTTTACAATTCACTAAAATATTAAAAAATCATTAACTAACCATGAATTTACTGTTAATCAGCAAGAACTATATTTTTTATACTTTTGACAAAAAAATAAACAAACTTTGGTTAACTATATTTTTTGGTACAATAATAATAAGATTTTGTAAACAGGAGCAGACAAAAAATAGAATAAAACCAACAAAAAAGTAATTAATAATGAAAACATATTCTTCGAGGCAGCTAACAATATATATTTCAGTAATATTGACTTCACTGACAGCTATATCGGTGGTCTTAACATGGCTTTTAGCTCCAGGCATACTGGTTGTTTCAGGAATGATCGCGGGATTTTTCCTGGTTTCCTTTTTTTATATCCACTACGTAATAAACAAATATATCTCTGATAAAATACGTCCGGTTTATAAAACTATTAAGGATCTGCCTCTTAGCGGGAAAAAAATGGAAGAAAAATCATCCGATTCAACCAACCTTCTATCTAATGTTAAATTCGAAGTGGAGGAATGGGCAAAAACTCAGTTAAAAGAAATTGAAAGATTGAAATACCTGGAACGTTACCGTAAAGAATTTGTGGGTAATGTATCACATGAACTGAAAACACCAATATTTAATATCCAAGGATATATACTTACCCTTCTGGAAGGAGGAATTGACGACCCTAAAATAAATATTCTATATCTTAAACGTACGGAAAAAAGCATAGACCGTATGATATCTATTGTCAATGACCTTGAGTCTATCACAAAACTGGAATCAGGCGAGCTTAAGCTAAAAATGGTAAACTTTGATATCGTTAAAGCTGTTAAGGAGGTCATGGAAATGGAACATTGGCAGGCAGACGAAAGAGATATCACTCTTGAAATTATTAACAAGCCCCCCAAACCAATTTATGTTAAGGCAGATAAAAACCGTATTTTGGAAGTCTTGATTAATTTAATAGTTAATGGAATAAAATATGGCAAAAAAGGAGGCTTTGTACATATTTCTTTTCACGATTTAGAAGATAATATTATAGTTGAAATCACTGACAACGGTATAGGCATTGATAAAAAATATCTTCCAAGGATTTTTGAACGATTTTATCGTATTGACAAATCCAGATCAAGGGAACAAGGGGGCACAGGGCTCGGACTTTCTATTGTGAAACATATAATTGAAGCACATAACCAATCAATTAATGTGAGAAGCGTACTTGATGAGGGAACTACATTTAATTTTACTCTTGAAAAAGCAAAATCATAAAAAAACTATCTTATGTCTGTTCTTTTTTATATTTTTAATAGATTTTATTATACCACACAACATTAAATCTTATCCATGTAATATTAAATTATATTAAAACGGTCATGAGTTTTATAATAAACAATCATATTCTTAGGCATTATTACGAAATAACCTGAACATTTAGGCTTGTTCTTTTTGCTTTTTACTGCATTAAAATTTTTCGCCATAGCTATGGCTATGCCTCAAAA
>CAZTAL010000012.1:0-10012 GCA_964611525.1 uncultured Prolixibacteraceae bacterium | reverse complement strand
GGTACAAAAGAGGCCGGAAATTCTATGGAAGATGACATTCAGTTACCGAATGTAATCCTTAATACCGGATTAATGTATGAAAATTCTGGTTTTGATGCTAATCTATTTATTAACTATACAGGACCATATTCAAATAACAGGTTTGTTAATCCGAGCTGGACTGCGGAAAATGACGATTATCCCCTCGGCGATTTTGTTTTGGTTGACCTCACAGCAGGATATACATTTTCGGGATCATTCTCAAAAAAAATTTTTGCTGAAGTGAAGAATATACTAAATCAAAAATATGAAACCGTTGCCTGCTATCCTGATCCGGGCAGATTGTTCAATATAGGTATTAAAATTCATTATTAATAACTATACTCTGAAAAAGCTATCAAGATAAATATCGAAATTATGCGGGCGTTTGAACGTTACCGGGTCTTGCCAAAAGAGAATGAAGAACTGAGAGAAGCAGTTCGAAACCTTGACAACAATCTAAATGATACATTTCGGTATTTGCTCGAAAAAATTAATGAACTTCATGAAGTGAAAAAAAACACACAATCCTGTAGAATTTAAAATCAAAAAACATTGAAATTCAAAAGCAAAAATACAGGGAACTCCATGTAAGGACTAATGCTAATAAAATTTATTTTATGAGGGATCTTATCAAAATAATAGTTGAAAGTCACTCAGGCTACAAGGCCGATGAATACCCAAAACGTTTTTACTGGGATAATATTCCTTTTGAAATTGAAAAAATTTTGGATCGCTGGTACCAGCGGGGCATGAATCCGGAAATGCCGGACGCAAATTACTTTAAAGTACTTACTACAGATAAAAAAATATATATACTGAGGCACGAAACAGAGCAGGATAATTGGTATCTGTGGATACAGGGAGAGAGTATTAATCTTTGAAACAGAAAGCTACAAAAATTGCATTCAGCCGGTTGTCTGTAACGTTTCCACAATTTCCTGCCCTTTGTGTATCGCCTCAAGATTCAGCGGAATAAGTTTATGGTAACGCCGGGGTAATGATTTTTCAAGGCCTTTCTCCACATTACCAATATCCAGTATAGGTTTTATCTTTAAAAAACTTCCAAGAACTATCATATTAAAAACCTTGGGATTCCCCATCTCAATAGCGGCTTGTGTGCCTTTAACCCTATAAATATTAATATCTTTTCTGGAAGGAGGATTTGAAATTCCATTAGGATCATAGAGCAAAATACCTCCGGGCTTAACGTTTTTTTCAAATTTATCCAGACTCTGCTGGTTCAGGATAATTGCTGTATCAAATTCTTGTAAAATCGGAGAGCTGATACGTTCATCGCTCACAATAACAGTCACATTGGCTGTACCTCCCCGCATTTCAGGTCCGTATGAGGGGAACCACGTTACTTCTTTGTCCTCCATTATACCTGAATAAGCGAGTATTTTCCCCATTGAGAGAACGCCCTGTCCCCCAAATCCGGCAATAATCATCTCTTCAGTCATGATTTCTGATTTTTATTTGTAGTAACAAATTCTCCTTTTTCACTGTCTTTAAGATCTCCTAACGGAAAATAGGGGAACATATTCTCTTCCATCCATTTATTAGCCTGTACCGGCGTCATCTTCCAGCCCGAATTGCAAGTTGATACCACTTCAACAAAAGAAGTTCCCTTTTTATCAAGGACATTTTTAATTCCCTTTTTCAATGCCCGTTTACATTTACGTACAGCAGCAGCTGTATGTGCTGCCTGCCGGGTCACATAGGATGTACCAGGCAGCCGGGCAACTATTTCTGTCATTTTAACGGGAAACCCGTTAAGCTCAACATTACGTCCCAACGGTGTAGTAGAAGTTATCATTCCTTCTATGGTAGTAGGTGCCATCTGTCCCCCCGTCATTCCATAAATACCATTATTAATAAAAACCACGAGAAAATTTTCTCCTCTGTTGCATGCGTGGATTATCTCGGCCGCACCAATTGAAGCAAGATCACCATCGCCCTGATAAGTAAATACAAACTTATCTGGATTTAACCGAGCTATGCCGGTCGCTAACGCCGGCGCTCTTCCATGCGCAGCCTCCTGCCAGTCAATGTCGATATAATTATAGGCAAAAACAGAACATCCTACAGGGGCAATTCCGATAGTAATTTCCTGGAGAGCCATCTCCTCTATCAGTTCCGACATCAAATTATGAACTACTCCGTGGGTACAGCCCGGACAATAATGCATAATAGTATCGATCTGAACTTTTGACCTTTTGTAAACAATGTTTTCCGGTTTAATAATATCTTTAATATCCATAATCTAATCCTCCTTAAAAAATAACTTTTCGAGTGCCGTAACAACTTCAGCGGGATTGGGAATTATACCCCCCATCCGTCCGAAATATTCAACTTTCCTTATAAGACCGGCTTCAAAAAGAGCCAATTTTATATCTTCCATCATCTGGCCTGCATTCATTTCAACTGACAAGAATCCCTTTACATTTACAGCCAATTCGCTAATTATTTTTTTGGGAAATGGATAAACTGTCAGAGGCCTGAGTAAACCGACTTTCCATCCTTTTTCACGGACTATTTCAACCGATTTCTGACATATCCGGGCGGAAGTTCCGAATGCAACCAATACATATTCCGCATCATCACACTTAATTGCTTCATACCTCTGCTCCTCATCTTCAAGCTGTTTGTATTTTTCCTGCATCTGACGGTTATGAGATTCCATCTTAGCAGGATCCAGTTCCAGTGAAGTTGCGATATTCCGTTCCCTCCATGCAGGTTTTCCAATAGTTGCCCATGATCCCCATTTATCTCTTATCTCTTCATCTGTCCATCTTTTCTTATAAGGCGACAGTTGCACTTTTTCCATCATTTGACCTATAGCACCGTCAGACAGTATCATTGCGGGATTCCTGTATTTGAATGCCAGCTCGAAAGCCAGATCAACAAAATCGTTCATTTCCTGCACAGAATCCGGTGCCAGTACGATCATCCTATAATCCCCATGCCCCCCGCCTTTCACTGCCTGTGAATAGTCGGCCTGCGAAGGCTGAATAGTCCCCAGTCCCGGTCCGCCCCGCTGTACATTAACGATCAGACAGGGAAGTTCTGCTCCCGCAATGTAAGATATCCCTTCCATCATTAAACTGATACCCGGACTGGAAGAGGAAGTCATCACCTTTTTACCGGTAGCAGCAGCACCATATATCATATTAATCGCCGCCACTTCACTCTCGGCCTGAAGGACAATCATGCCCGTTTCATTCCATGGCTGCCGTTCCATTAGGGTTTCCATCACCTCTGACTGAGGTGTAATAGGGTAGCCAAAGAAACCGTCACATCCGCACCTTATGGCCGCCTCGGCCAACACCTCATTACCTTTCATCAATCTTAATTCACCCATCCCTTATAATTTACGATTTAATACTTATTACTTACTATTTGGAATCACAAATCGATAATCTTGAATCCCTTTGGAATCTTGAAGATTAGAATCTCGAATCTTAAATTTTTTGTAATTTACCATTTACTATTTATGATTTATTCGCGATATATGATTCAATATTTTCTATCTTCTATCTTCTATCATTTATCTTCAATCGATCTCAAATTTATTATGATTTACTATTTACGATTAATTACCTATAATTTATTATTAGCTATAACTCATAACAAAATTATAATAGGACACACCTCCAAATTACACGTTTCAGAAATTCCATAACTAAATTTTTTTACGATAAACAGTTATGCATGAATCAGGGCATACCAAGGCACAATTAGCACAACCGATACAAGCTTCCGGATTCACCATATATGAATAATGGTATCCCCTAATGTTTACTTCTTTATGCAAGGCCAGAACATCATAAGGACATTCTTCAACACACAGATTGCAACCTTTACACCCCTCTTTGTCTACTTCTACTGCCCCTCTTACTTTTGCCATATTAATTCAATTTCCGTCAAAACTAAACAAACTTTTGTTTAAAACAATATTACATTATTCCTCAAATAATTTCCCATACCCAAAAGATGGGATCCTTTTTAATTCCTATTATTACAAATGCAAAGCTATTTTTTGCATCACTAAAAATATGCAACTAATGTTGCGTAATCAAATTTTATAAAGAAAGCGGGTAAGAATGTTCCTGTGAATACCCAAATAAGAAGCAATATGTTGCCGTTGAAGTTTTTTACCCAGTTCCGGATATTCCTCGAAAAATTTACGTATCCGTTGTTCTGCGTTTAGTGATTGAAAGGAATGAACTCTATCCAGGGCTTGCATATAACTTTCTTCGGCCAAAATGCGAACTGTCCTTTCAAACTTACGATTATTGTCCAGCAGATATTTAAATTCCTCTTTCTCAATATAAATAAGCTTAGAATCTTCATAAGCACGGATTGATTCGGTGGAATCTTTATCTGTATAAAATCCGTAATGGTTACTTACAATAAAATTGTTTGGAGGAAAGAAAAAACGTGATATCCATTCGTTGCCACTATCTGAAATATATACAGAATAAAGTAATCCGTCTATTAATATGCCGATTTTCTTAGTTTTTTCACCAAAATCTATAAAGGCATCGCCTTTTTTTAAAATTAAAGGCTTATTTTTCAGTTCAAATTGATTAATTAGTTCGAGTGTAATGTTATACCTGGAAAGAATTTTATGCTTGTCCATCTGAAAAAAATCAATTCATATTTTACCATGAAACTCATTAAATAATTTAAGCCGTTTTTCCAATTCATCAAACTGATCACGCTTAACAAATGAAACGCATGCTCTAATACCCTCTTCATTACTTCCGGTGTTGTCTAACGCAATTGCGCTTATACCAAAATAGAGAAGATTTTCCACTAACTCGTTTCCGGTCATCCCTGGATATGAAACAGTAAAATAGAATCCATTGGCTATATTCTGATCAATATCTTTCTTATAGACAATGTTAAAACCATTTTCAAGAAAAAGCCGTTTCATTATTTTTGCTCTCTCTCCATATTCTTTAACTCCATCAACAAAATTCAGCCGGCCTTCATTAGCAGCCTTTAACATGCCTGCAAGGGCATACTGGGCAGAATGGCTGGTTCCAGAGGACAAGGCATAAAGCAATCTCAGGCTGATAGTGCTTCCAAAATCAGTTCCTCCAAAACGATTCTGTAATGCAGGATAATCACGATGGAAAAGACCATCTGGAATGACAATAAGACCTATACGCTGTCCGGCATAAGAAAAAATCTTGGAACTTGAAATAAACAAAACATAATTACTGGTATATTTAGCAACAGTAGGCTGAAAAGGAGCAACTCCGGGCACTGATATATCACGACGAAAGTCCATTCCAAAATAGGCCAGGTCCTCCATAACTATAACATCATATTTATCAGCTAATTCACCGATTATTTGCAACTCTTGTTCTGTAAAGCAAATCCATGTGGGATTATTAGGATTGGAATAAACAATAGAACAGATATTGCCGTCGGACAAAAATTCCTCAAGTTTTAACCGTAATTTTTCACCCCTGAAATTAAAAACATCAAAGGTTTTATATCTCTGACCAAGAACCTGCATTTGTTGCTTTTGAACAGGGAACCCCGGATCAATAAAAAGGATAGTATCTTTACCAGGCATAGCATTACCAAGAGCCATAAAGGCAGCATATGTACCCTGCATTGTTCCTACTGTGGGAATACATCCCTTTGGTGAAACTTCAATATCAAGAAAATTCTTAACAAACAGGGAAGCTTCTTCTTTTAAAGGTTTTATACCATCAATAACAGGATATATAGCCGCTACCCCTTTATTCAAGGCTTCAATCTCGCAATCCACACCCGTCCGTACAGGAGGAAGTCCGGGAACGCCCATCTCCATACGAATATATTTTAATCCCGTTTCTTCTTCCATCAGATTCACCAATGCTACGATCTCTCTTATAGAAGCTTTACCGATATCTGTAATTCGAAGTTCTTTAATTTTTTGGTTAATGGTCTCTTTACTGAAAGGTGAAATGTTCATAAATAAAAATACTGAATATATCTGTCCATAATACTAATTACAAAATCTATAATATCTATATATCTGAAGTGGATTAATTCTGGCTTGTCCAAGTTAGGTTATATACTATTTTCATGAAGATAAATATCACCGCGTACATACTCGCCCAGTATAGCCAGACTTGAAACATTTTTCAACACTTGATGTATTGCACGGTCATAATTTTCAGATTTTTCCCACTCTATATCAACATGAAAAGTATATTCATTCGGTTTTCCGATAATCGGAACTGATTGTATCTTGGAAAGATTTATCTCATGATCGGCAAAAACATTAAGTACGCGTGCCAGAGATCCGTAAAAATGGCCTACCTCAAAACAGAGAGAAGCTTTATTGGCATTCTCCGTGGGATTGCCATGTTTTGCGAGAATCAAAAAACGGGTATAATTTTTTTTGTTAGTTTCAATACCGGTTGCCAAAATTTCAAGCTCATATAACTCTGCCGAACGAAGATTGCCAATAGCAGCTGCATTTGTCGGCCGCTCATCAGAAATATATTTTGCAGCAGCTGCCGTGTCCATCCCTTCATGCAATTCAGCATCAGGATAATACTTTTCAATATATTCCAGACACTGCTGAAAAGCTATAGGATGTGAATGAATATGAATAATATCCGAAGGTTTAACTCCCTGAATTGTCATTAAATTCAACTGGATATGAAGAAAAATTTCTCCGGTAATACGGAGATGATAATCACGTATCAACTGATAATTTTTCAGTAAGCTACCTGCTATGGAATTTTCTATAGCCATAACGGCATAATCTACCTTATCTGAATCAACAAGCTCGCATACACTTGTAAAAGATTTGCACTCAAATACTTCAATCTCCTCGTCGAAATACTTCAAAGCCGCATCTTCGTGAAAAGAGCCTACAATACCCTGTACAGCAATTTTCTTCATTTGTTCAATATTTAAAAAGATGTAAAGATAAAAAATCTATTTCGCATACCTTATGATATTTCTGAAATTATATTATCTTTCTACTTTTAGATTACTCAGGATATAAATATACAGAAGGAGCGACAAACATTATATCTTATCATTGTTGTCCGGGTAAATCATCAGTTCATTTTTTTTTCTACCCTTTGATTAAATATCGCATAATAATTTGAGCTGAATTCCGATTAATATAAATTTATTTGTTACCTCTGCATTAATGCCAGGGCTAAAAATACTGCAACAAGCAATAGCTTTAACCCAATAACTATTTTTTTCTCGGGACAGTAATCATATTTTATAATGCCCATTACTACTGATAATTTGATCTTCATGCTTGTCCAGCGTCATCAGGCATTTTTCCATATCAGCAGGACGAATAACAATAACAGCAGTTTCATCATTCATTGAAAAAGCATAAAGATACTCAATAAAAACTCCTTCCGTACTTAAAATATTAAGCATACGTGATAATGCACCGGGTCTGTTAGGACTATTTACCAGCACAACATCAGTTGTTTGTACTGAAAAACTATTTTCTTTTAGAACCTGACTTGCTTTTTCCGGATTGTCCACTATCATTCGTAATACTCCAAAATCAGAAGTATCGGCAACACTGAACGCCGAAATATTGATCCCTGCATCTCCTAATATTTTTGTCACTTCATTAAGCCGTCCCGTCTTATTTTCCAGAAAAACCGAAACTTGTTTTACTTTCATATATATAATTTTTTATTTCCTGATAATTATTACCCTAAGGTTAGCAATGCAAATTACCCTAAGGGTAATCCAACATAAAGTTTGCCGATCTAGTCCTCAAAATGGTCATTTACGAATATACAATTTTCTTTGTTTTATTGCTTATAGTTCCCTATTGTCAATAACACGTTTCGACTTACCTGCTGTGCGTTCAATAGTTTTTGGTTCCACCAGTTTCACATCAACAGATATTCCGAGTGTGCTTTGCACATTATTTTTAATTTTTTTCCGCAATGCTTCCAGCTTACGTACTTCGTCCGAAAAGAATTGCTCCTGCACCTCCACCATTAATGTTAATACATCCATTGAATCATCACGATCCACAATTAAAAGGTAATGAGGTTCAGTTTCACTCATTTCAAGTAAAACACTCTCGATTTGCGAAGGAAATACATTTACACCCCGGATAATTAACATATCATCGGTACGACCCGTACATTTCTCCATCCTGACCAATGTACGCCCACATTCACATTTATCGTATATAAGTCGCGTTAAATCGCGTGTGCGGTAACGAAGAACAGGCATTCCTTCCTTGGTTATAGTGGAAAACACCAATTCGCCAATCTCTCCTTGCGGAAGAGGCTCAAGGGTTTCCGGATCAATAATCTCAGGAATAAAATGATCCTCATTCACATGCATACCCGATTGCCGGGTACATTCACATGAAACACCTGGTCCTACTATTTCACTCAAACCGTAAATATCTATTGCCTTAATTTGCAGTTTTAATTCAATTTCATGTCTCATATTTTCGCTCCAAGGCTCGGCCCCGAAAATACCGACCCTCAGCTTTAGGCCCCGGGGATCGACACCCATATCTTCCATCACCTCAGCCAGATATAATGCATAAGACGGAGTACAAGTAATGACAGTCGTTCCGAAATCCTTCATCAACTGAATTTGTTTTTTTGTATTTCCACCTGAAATAGGTATTACTGTAGCGCCTAAATTTTCTGTGCCATAATGCAATCCGAGTCCGCCCGTAAATAAACCATAACCGTATGCAACCTGGACAATGTCATTTTTATGAACTCCGGCCATGCACAACGCCCTGGTAACTACCTCAGACCACATCTGCAAATCATTTCGCGTGTACCCAACAACTGTTGATTTTCCGGTTGTCCCCGAGCTGGCATGTATTCTCACAATTTCGCTCATAGGTACAGCAAACATTCCAAAAGGATAATTATCACGTAAATCAGATTTATTTGTAAAAGGAAGTTTGCTTAGATCTTCAACCGATTTAATATCGCCGGGAAGAAGGCCTTTATTCTGCATCTTTTCCCGGTAACCGGCAATATTATGATATACACTGTTTACAGTTTTAATTAATCGCTCACCCTGCAAGGCACATATCTCATCCCTGGAAGCACATTCTGTCTTTCCGTTCCAAATCATAAAACAATTTTCATTTTTTAAATTAAAATTTATAAGCAATGGATACCATATTTCTGAAATTTGTTACATTTTCAGCGTTTTTTACCCGCCCCTTATCAGTATAGTCATTTTCACCATAAGCAGCCGTTGTAAAAGACATTTCCCATCCGAACATAAAATTCTTATAATTATATATTAATTGAGGGGAGAGTTTATATATCATATCTATATCAGTTCCCCGGCCGTAAAACGGAATTGCCGGTAAGGGATCTTCGCTTGTTCCCAGATTTTTAAGGTATCCGACATAAATGCCAATCTGCCAGTCACTTCCATATATTAAATTGATCCAGTTGTAAATATGATTAATCGGAGTATAAGTTCTTTTTCCTGTGGCAGTATTAACTGAAGCCACGGCATAACCGCCCGGCAACAAGCTTTCATCCATATTTTGTCCGTACATCGATTTTGCCTTAAACTGGAATTTATTCTTGTTATATTTAAGATATGCCAGTGCGCCAAAAGTATTCAGTTTTTGATTGGTTTTAAAAGTCCCGCTTGCGCCGGTTGTGGAATTACGGGGCTGAATGCTTTTCCAGTCGATAGCTGCCCCTATAACCCAATAATCGTTGTAATACTGCAACTGCCCATGCAAATTAGGGACAATTGCTTCACGCTGGTATTGATAAGTTCGTCCATTTGGACCGTCATTCGCATACTTAAACTGATAAACCGCACCACCTATAAAATCAAGATTATCTGAAAGATGGTGTGTTATTCTAAGTTGGGGACTACGGTTAAAAACCTGGAATGGCAAACCTGTATTTTCATTTAATGTCGACGGATATACCTTTTCAATAAAAGTAGGATGCCAGGTTCGACCGAAAAGCAAGTTAGTCCGGGG
>CAZTAL010000011.1:0-5245 GCA_964611525.1 uncultured Prolixibacteraceae bacterium | reverse complement strand
TCAACAATCAGCTACAACCGGCCAAGTTCTTAAATGGAACGGATCAGCATGGTTGCCAGGAGCAGATATGAGCGGAAGCAGTTTATGGTCACAAAACGGTTCCAACATTTTTTACAATACAGGAAAAGTAGGAATAGGTAAGGACCCGGGAACTGATTCACGCCAATTTCAGGTTATTGGAGGGACCAATATTGCGATTACCGGTACCAATTCTTCGGCTTCTTATCCCGCCATTTATGCTGAAAACAGTACTGATGGGGGTTTCGCTGCCAGGTTTGTAAACAAAAGCGGCCCTGTAGTGAGGTTTGAAAGAAATATTATAATCGCTGATGGCACCCAGGGTACAGGGAAAGTCCTGACTTCGGACGCAAATGGGGTATCTTCGTGGCAAACCCCTGCCTCCAATCCCTGGCAGGTTAGTGGTAATAACCTTTATTATACAGCAGGATGGATTGGCATCGGGACTTCAAATATCACCCATCCTTTATCAATTGAAAATGCCAATAATACCTGTTACATAAAATTGAAAGATAATCAGGGTACAAGCGGTATGAGAATGGGTGCATATACAGGTGAGTTGGCACTTATAAATGATAATTTAAATAAAAATATCAGAATGACAGTTAATACATCTACGGGATTTGTACAAATGCTGACGATAGATGCAGCAAATAAAAGAGTAGGTATTAATACAACAACACCTGATGCTACATTAGATGTAGAGGGAACAGCTGTAATCGGTTCTGCAGGGAAAGTATTTTCTGAAATTAGGGAAATAACCGGCACTACAGGCGCCGGGGATCATTGTTCAATAAGTTATCCTTCCGGATACACTATGACAAACATCCGGGTTCTGTCTCTGGAAATAAATTATTCCGGAAATTCATGGATAGGTCTGGGAGGTTTTAATAATCTCACCAGTGACCGCAGGATATTTTATTACCTTACTAACGCAAGCATCATGATTTATTATCAGGCTATTCCCGAATTTCAAAGTAAGAAATTCAGGATGATGGTGATGAAAGTGCAGTAATATTTGAAACTTAACAGAGGCAATATCCTGTAATTTTTAAAAATACTATATCAGGTGTTTACAAGATCGCTGTAAAGGGTAATTTTATAGCATACAAACCAGTGATGTTTATTTTTACCAATAGCCTGATATAAACCATAGACAAATTGTTGATATCCTGCTCCCCTATCAAGAAATGAATCTATGTAGCTCATCTTGTTTGCACTGGTGAACAGCTTGGGTAATTTCCACAGATTTATGTTCACTATGTCATTCCTGCAAAATAATTTATTAGCATAATATCTTTAAATATAAAAAGGTAACTGCAATATGAAATTGCCCAGTGAAAATAAATCTCAATAAATAGTAACTATCTTACCTATATAAATATCCCGTATTTCGTCAGACGTTATACGCAATTAGCCACTTTCTTCTTTGAGTGGTACTTTACCTTACTTCGTATAATAAAGCCTTAAAATGCCATACTGTACATACAAATATGGAAGATGGTGTAACTGCAACATAACAATGCAGATATTTTAGCAATTAGTCCGCAATTGCATAATGCAATATCCCTTTATTATGATAACAAACAAGATATTACCTATTGAAAATGAGATTGTTAACGAGGTGTTATATGATAGGATGCAGGTATTTTAGCAAATAAGAATGTCGGTTTCTTGAATAACGATGTCCACGAATTGTCTACATTCATTTTTAGGGTTTAGTGACAAAATGCCTGTCAAATTATGAGATTTTTTATTATTGTTGTAATTTGCTACAACCAGGCATAAAATACTGTTACGTTAGCCGTAAACTTAACCAGAATGCTGTTGGTATCAACAATTTTATACAGTTCCGCAATGTATTTACGGGCATCTTTTTCTGTCATATAATTTTCATTAAGGAAACAACCACCCCCAATACGGGAGTGGCTGCTGATTAACTTACGAACCAGTGATGTTTGTTTTCTCCTATGGCCTGATAAAGTCCATGGACAAACTGTTGACAGCCTACACCCCTGTCAAGAAAGGAATCAATATAACTCATTTTATTTGCACCGGTGAAAAGGTTGAATAATTTCCAAAGGTTGATATTCCCTAAATCATTCCGGCAAAAACTCTCATCGCTGTAATAATCCTTCACTACCAAATTTACCTGCGAATCTGATAATGGGGAATTGAGGCAGTTCCTTCCTGTCCTTAAATGGCATATTTTGGTACATCCTTGCACGACCAACAATTTGAGCAAACTGAGTTTCAGTAATCATAGTGCCGGGTAAATTGTTAAACTTGTCAATCTCCTTGTAAACATTAAATTCCCCAAACAGGTTATAAGCTGCCTTTGCCAGCTCTACTATTGTACTCACTTTTACATCTGATTTAAAACCATCTGTAGAAATACACAGATTCACACATACCTTATTCTGAAAGCCGATGAATAGTTTAAAATGCTCTTCTGACTTACGAAAATGAAGGTTTGTCAGGTTATACGCTTGTACACCTCCCACAGTGAGATTAAGGCTGTTTCCGGGCACATTATCACTGATTGAAGGGATTTCAACAGCAAATGCCATACGCTCGTAATATAGCGTTTCGGGGTGAAAGGTTTTGAAAGTTGGAGAACATTATAATCACCAAGATGTGCATACAAATCAGCTGAATGATTTTCTGTATCTATGACAGCGATCTTTGAGTAGTCAGTTATTCCAGAAGCCAGCAATAAAGCTGAGTAAGTTTTTCCTGAACCTGATGGTCCTTGTAATGCAAGCTTAATTTTGGCTTGCTTTCTTTGAGCTTGTCTTAATTCCATTTTTGTATATTTTTAGTAATAAATTACATGTATAAAAAAGAGCATCGAAATTTAATGCTCTTTTCTTCAGCTGTTTAGAACGCATGTCCCACAGCCATTTTCGGCTTTTCGTTAGCCAGTTCAACTTGCGGTTCGCCTTCGTAAACTGCTTCATCCAGCGTAGCATCCTCCGGTAAATAAACCCATCGATGAGATAGTTCAAGAATTTCGCCAGTGTCCTTTACAGTATAAGTGTAAGGTTCACAATTTTTTCTTTGAACACTACCGGGAACTTTTTCGCCAATCATTGCTTTGGCTGTTTCCTCGTCAAAGGTCGAAGGGATTGAACACTGCTTCACCGTCGCATAGTAATTTCCTGTCTTTTTTGATTGGATAAGACTTAACCCGCCCTGAAGTATCAAGGCAATGAATTCGCACCCGTCAGAACATTTTCTGACGGCATAATCAACAACTGTTACCATAATAATTTAATTTTAAAAAGTTAATAAATGTGATTTTGAACCGGGAAATACCCCTGGTTGCTCCTGATGTCTGGGGGTTATGGTTTGGAGTAACCTTATCTGACACAAGCACAAAAGATTTTAGAATATAAAAGTTTCTATTTATAGAAACACATTACAGAGAAAAAGACAGGGGGGATGCCATAATTATAATTTAAATGACGGGGAATAGGTCAAATAAGGGAAAAATGAATAACCTTAATCAAAAATTACCCACATGATAATGATTAAAAAATAAAAATTATTTGTAATTTGTAATAAAACTTTTGCTTATGGTTACAATTAGAAGTTATCTAATCTCAATTTCAATCTATTTGATATTTATATCCGGTTTGTTTGCTCAAGAGACAAAAACTATCTCCGGCGTTGTTACCGATGAAATTCAAACAAAGAATGGTAAGATCATCATCAACCGCACTACTAATCTTCCCCGTGGAAAAACTGTTTCCGGAACTGTCACTTTGGATCCCGAAACCGATAATCCCGGAAAAGCACAAAAACGGTTTAAAGTACTAAGAGGACTGGCATTTAGGATCGGGAACGAGTTAATACTGAAAGACGGAATATTTACAATCGAGCTGCCTGATTCCGAATATGTTCCATTGCAGGTGTTCTCTCCTGAAGGTGTGTTGCTTGAAGAAATCCCTTTGACACTATCAGAGCCGGTTCCTCCTGCTCAACTTATTTTACCCAAAACGGTCCGTAGCGGTTTTATTGAAAGAATAAACGGCGACTTTCCGGGTGATATTTCAGAGGCAAAAGTAACCATGGACAATGCTCCTGTAGATATAATTGCTGGTAATGAAACAGAGCTATTCTTCAAGGTAAAAGATATTGAACCTGGCATACATGATCTTGCACTTGAATATGGAGATGTACAGGCAATAGAAAGGGTTAATCTGGTTGATTATTCACTGCAAACAGGAAAATCGACCCTTAACAGGGGTGAATCGACGTATTTGGATGTAAATGTAACAGGACTGGAGGATATAAAAGAACCTCTTGTACTCGAACTTCAAAATCAATCGCAGGGGACAGTTTTTCTTGAGGGTGGGAATAGCCAGATTGTTGAGATCATACCGGAAGAGGTAGCCGAAAAAGGTGACTGGCAAAAACGTTTCGAAATTCAAAGTCTGAGACGGGGAAGTTACTCTATTGTTACCGATTTGTATGTATCTGAACAAGAGAAATTAGCAGAATTGGAAGATACTATCATGTATATGGAGGAAGAAAGTGAGATGAACGGTGAAGAGACTTCTCTGAAGAAAGATACCCTGCGTGCCGGATCTGAATCGATCAGTCCAGATCAATTGGAAGCACTTAAAAATAAAAGTGCTGATCAACCTCATGATGCCGGTGTTCCCATACGAAAGAAAAGATGCCTGAGGTACCCAATTGATCCTGAAATTAATGACAGAGTGGGTTGGGATCTGATAGGAGATCTTTATCGCGTAGGTAAAATTGAGTCGGACTATCTCACTGACCTCAGGGGAGGTGACATACGGCAAAAACTTCAAAATGCAAAATCATTGAGCAACTCTTTGCAGAACATACTTAACGAAGATCATTTCAAAGGCCATAAATGTAAAGAAAGTATGGCCCATGCCAACCGGCCTCAACAATTTCCTGAATTCCCATGGGATCATATATTTTTAAGTATTGACATTTGTGATGAAGCCAATGAAGGAAAAGACCGTTTGATCGATTTTTTACATCCTGATTCAGACATTGAAGCTTTAAAAAAATGGCGAAAAGATTTTGAAAGTGCTATTGCAAATTTTGGCCTTCCGAATACATCTTCTACATCAATGCTGAACAGTTTCTCTTCCATAACAAGCAATTCGATGTCTGATATAGATAAAGCTTATAATGAATTTCAGGAGAATATGAGGGTTACGCTGGAACTTAGGTATAATGCCAG
>CAZTAL010000010.1:0-4886 GCA_964611525.1 uncultured Prolixibacteraceae bacterium | reverse complement strand
AGATAAATGGTGTAAACGGCAAATAGCAATACAGGTTTTTTCGCAATTACAAATGTAGGTATTTTAGCAAATAAGGATGCCGGTATTTTAGCAATTAACAATGTAGGTATTTCAGCAAATAAGGATGTAGGTCAAATCTTCGATCTTTAACTTTTCTCAGATATATTTTATGGAGAGTCAAACAGAAAAGGCTCACGAGCCTTTTCTGTTTGTTGAATCAGGATTTTTGGAAAATGCAGTCAGAAGAATATTACAAAAATAACCAAGCGAGATACTATGAGACAATTAATCTTGGTGTTAATTTTTATGAACTTAATTATGACAAATGCATGGGATTTTTATAAATGCTGCCGAATTGCCTGAAATAAAGCACGAAAAATTAGCCTGAAAAAAGATTATATGAATATTCCGAAAGTTTTATCACTTTTTTATCAAAGCCTGGCAACAACAATAGCCGTCATTCTGCCCGCTGTTTTAATCGAACGATTATCTGTTGAATGGAGTCCGGTTTTTATTATGGCATTAATATGGCTTGTATTAGCCGTTTCACTTGGCGCTTATGCCCTGATGTGGATTTTGATAGACCATATTGATGCTACCAAAGTCGCTTCTCTGTTTTATCTTGGTCCGCCGGTTACAATGCTCATGGCATGGGTAACTTTTGGTGATAAAATACAGATAATAGATTTAACGGGACTAGCCCTTGTGTTTGTGGGTGTTATTATAACATATTATAAATGCCCCAGGGATACCGTTTCCTTGTAACACAAAATAACCCTTCGGTTTCTTCTGACAAATCTATTTCAAATATTAGTTGGGGTTGTTCTCCACAATAGGGCTCGATGAATTTTATATGATATTTTATTGCAGCGACTCCTGTAATCTCTATATCCAGATCATATAAACAATTACAGTCGCAAAGAGCTTCTTTCTCAAACTCATGAATTATTATCGTATCTTTGCTTAAGGACACATTACAATATAATTTTTCAGGGCAGCAGTTGAATCCGGCATTTATATGTTTAAGAGTCAGCTTATTGTTCTGACTATCATAAGAATAATCAGTACAAGATAAAGTGTCAGGTGTAACAGGATTCTCCGAAGCCAATTTGAAATTATTTTTACATGTTGAATTTTTAATTATCTGTCCTGTTATAGCCGGCTGCTGTCCATGATATTGTTCTTTATCACAACTAATTATAATATGACCTCCAATTAAAGTAATTAATATTAAGAAAATTCTTGTTCTTTTCATCTGATTATTTATAAATACTTATAAATCAATAATTTAAAAATTCAAGAATGAACAAAATCCTTCCTCGACTGCAACAATCAGGCGAAACACTTCGTTTCCGTTTATTTTTTTTAAACAATAACTTTTGTGTAATTCTTAATTAAAAAGAACATTCTCGTTTCGTGTCTTTTATCTTATATCACTTTATTAAAAGATATTATTTAATGGTTTCAGGTTCCGTCATTTATTAATTAATTTATTCCTGATCTTTTTTTCTGTTTATCAGGATATAGATTATTGGTAAAATCCCAACAGTATTTAGAATTCCAATCAGGATAAACCAGACTAAATGATTATTTCTTGCTGATTTCCATAAAGCGATTAATTTCCAAATGGCTTCCCAGACAACAAGAATAAGGATTACGGGAATAAACCAGGATGGTAATGAAGAAAATTCTTGTTCCATAAGATTCAATTTTCAATGTTTGTAAGTCATTTAAAATAAATATCTCAAAATAAATTACTAATTTATGCATTTTTCATATATGCATTACAGTATAATAGGAAAATTTAAAAGAAAAGCTGTTTAAATGCATATTACGGGACAAATTTTAATAAGCCGATTGTTGATTTTTTTGAATTATAACCTAAAATAGAAGCAATAATAGTATAAAGAAAAGTGCTCTTATCTTGAATATTCCTCCTTCAGATCAGGCCGGAGTCATTCCTGTAAATTTAAATATTTACAAGCCAGGAATAGTTGTTAGTGGTTCCTCAATTTCAACCTGAATCGCATTATTGAGCAATGCAAATAATACGTACTGAGAAACGAGTGAAATCAGATCTACCATTTTTGATTCCTTGAGCTCGCCACTCCATTTTGCCCATGCTCCATCACGAATTGTTCGATGCTCAACCATTTCATCCGTTAACATAAGCAGAGCTGTTTCACGGGCAGAAAAAACAGATGATAAAGGTTAGCTTCTATTAAAAATTAGTTATACAATTTAAAAAAATTCAGATATTTAAAAGCAATATTATTCGGTAAAATATTCTTAAATATTTTGTCTCATAATATCAAATTTGATGCTCTTAAAACTATTAGCAACTATTCATTTTGATTTGCCCTAAAATTTTTGTAAATTATTTTGCATTAAATAATCTGGATATCAGTCTGGTAAAAATCATATTTAATAAGGTATAATTAGAACATTTCATCTTATTACTATGGATTACGAATATCCGGAAAGTTTTGCACGGTTTTATGATTTGATATATAATCATCAGAGAGGGGGGATTGATAAGGAATATTTTCTTAATGAGATCAGACAGTCAGGAGGGAGAATACTGGATATCGGTGTAGGAACAGGAAGAATATTTACTGATGCATTAAAGGAAGGAGCAGACATTTATGGAATTGATATCAGTCAGTCAATGATTGACATATTAACCAGGAAAATCAATGGTGAATATTTACAAAGAATTAGCCGGCAGAATTTTATTGATTTTAAATTTGATTTTAAATTTGACTTAATAATTGCTCCATTTCATGTATTTATGCATCTCCTGGAAAAGGATGAACAAATAAAGGCAATTAATAATGTTTGCGATCATCTGAATAATAACGGAAAATTTATTTTTGATGTATTTGTGCCCGATTTACGTCAACTGATTAATAAAATTGATAATCATACTGACTTTGTAGGGGAATATGATTCCGGCAAAAAGATAAAACGGATTGTTTCGACGAACCCGGATTTGATAAATCAGATCATACATATAAAATTTCGTCTGGAATGGGATGAGGATAATGATATAAAACGGGAAGTCTGGAATGTACCATTAAGATTTTTTTTCAGATATGAACTTGAACATTTGATTGATAGATCAAGATTTGAGAAATATAGAATAATAGGTGATTATAAAGGAAATAAATTATCACTAAAATCTGAAACATTCATTATGGTCTGCCAAAAATAATAAATTGATAAGCAAATAACTTGCAAAGACGGCTGTTTGAAAATCAGCAACAAAATAGTTGATCTTACTCGGATTAAATTCTATTACCAAACAAAACAGGTCTGAAAAAATCAGCAACGAATAGTTGCCCTTAACTCTTAAAGGTAAAAATATAAAAAGGTTACAATTAAAATTAATTATTTTTAAAGGTATCATATGGAACTCGCATATGGCATATAGGTGTGATTTTACAATCATGCTCATTTCATTGTCTAAAAAACTATGAAGATAATCCTGAAAATCATATTAAGTCAGCAAGAGAGACAAAATGTATAGCAGTAGAAGACATGGAGCTATTTTTATATAATTGTAGAATATAGCTGTTTGTCGTTTAGAGAATAATGAGTACCTTGTACCTTATCGGAATAAAATCATATAGAATTTTAAATAAACTAGATTTAGAAAAATGAAGTCAATTAATCTTTCAAGAGTTTTAGTGCCGGCTGTTATAATCACAATGATGCTTCTTATGCAACGTTGCATGGTTGATCGGCCGGAATCGGAACCTGCACTTTACGATTTAGGTACCGGCATGGAGTCAAGGTCTATATCATTTGAGAATCCTACCGGTGAACCGGGTGAAGGAGGTAAAACAGCGAGTAAACTTGGAACCGGTCGAAAAGGTAGCCCTGCAAAACCTGTTGAAGCAGGAGAAACTACTATTCTTTGTGATATCACTGGTCCCGGTACTGTTAGGCATATTTGGATGACAGGCGGATTCAGAAATAATACAGAGGCATTGCGAAGTATGGTAATACGGGCATGGTGGGATAACCAGGAGCATCCGTCTATCGAATGTCCCTTGGGCGATTTTATGGGTTCTGCACATACAAAAATTAATGCTTATCAATCTGCTGTACACTCAGTTGGTATAAATGCTGCTCTGAACATCTGGCTTCCGATGCCTTTTAGTGAAAATGCGAAGATCACACTTACCAATGAAGGTGAGGAGGCAGTCACTTTGTTTTATCAGATTGACTACACTATCAATGACATCCATCCTGGTGAGTTCGGAAGACTTCACGTGTGCTTTTTGAGGGAAAATCCTACTACTTTGAAAGAAGATTTTGAAATACTGCCTAAAAGGACAGGAGAAGGACGGTATATCGGGACTGTCCTTGGCATCCGGGCACTGGAAGGCAACTGGTGGGGAGAGGGAGAGATTAAAATTTATATGGATGGTGACACCGAATACCCTACCATCTGTGGCACGGGTAGTGAAGATTATGTGTGCCTTTCTTATGGTATGCAACAGACTCCTTATATGTATCACGGTTGCAGTTGGAATAACAAAGGCTTCGTTTCTATGTACCGCTGGCATTTGCCTGATCCTGTTTACTGGCAGGAAGAATGCCGTATAACAATTCAGCAGATAGGATGGAAAGGCGGATTGTATGAGAGACAGGACGACTGGAGTAGTGCTACTTTCTGGTACGAACCTATACCTAGTGAACCTTTGCCGGAGTTCCCCGGCCTGGATAGCAGGTTGGCTGATTTATGGGAAGAGGAGACAGAGTGAATATGAAAAAAATAATCGCGAGTTGTTGCTAAAAGTGTGTAATTAAATTGTGACTTAATAGTTGGAAATGATTATGCTATTCCTTAAATATTCAAGTATTGTTATGAAGTATCT
>CAZTAL010000009.1:0-59471 GCA_964611525.1 uncultured Prolixibacteraceae bacterium | reverse complement strand
CACGAAGACGTTGGGCATATCTTTCAAAATTACGTACTCCTACTCCAAATACCTTACTGAGAGATGATGCACTGCATGAATGATTTTCAATTAAGGTGGAGGTTATAAAACGATATGTATTAAGATCATCTTTCTCGTGAACATGAACAGGAGAACCATTGTGTAAATAATATACAAAATTGTCTTTCTCGAAAACTCCCCAGGTAGAAGAAAGCATTTTTGTGGTTACCGGAAAAATCGGAAGTTGCATTTGCATAATTAATTCGTATTTTTGAACAAAAGTACGACAATATCAATTTACGTGCAAAAGCTAATAAAAGACTGATATACAAATATAAGGTCAGGAGTTTTTATACTGAACGCATATATGTAAAAAAGGCATCTAAATGTATAAAAACTGAATATCCGGTAGCTAACTCCCTAAACACCTTATGCATTCTTTTAAGGTAAAGACGTTACTGTTTTTTCTTTTTCCTTGCAAAATAATAGATCAATCCCGCAATAATTACAACTGCAATAACAATAATCACGATTAATGTTCCGGAGCCAGAACCCTGTCCGGATTCTGCCAATAGATCCTGTTCCATATATGCACTGTCCTGGACTCCGAGATTATCTAAATAAGTCCCTTCGTCCTGAGCCTTTAGTATAAAAGGCAAATTCATTAAACCAAATAATAATGAGCTGCTAAATCTTTTTAATGTCTTCATTTTTAAATAATTTATTTAAAATATAAATATACAATAATCACTCCAATTTTGTGAGCACCTTTTCATAAAGTTTTTTTGCCGGTTTGTAAAAAGGATTAATTTCAAAAATCCTGATAAGCAACTGCTTTGACTCACTGAATTTTTTCTTATCATAAAGACGTTTAGCTTCAAATAGCAAAAAAGGTTCGTAACAAGGTAATATAGCTTTACCCTTATTTAAATAGTAATTAAAGCCATGGATATCTCCTGTGCTCAGTTTTGCGTTTGCCAGATAAGCATATAACCAAAGATTGTTTGAATCCTTTTTTAGGGCAGTCTGAATCAACTCTGTTCCTTTTTCCAAATTCCCCTCCTTTATTTGCCTTATCCCTTCAATATCAGATTTATCTTTTCGTTCTACAATGATTGCAATAGGATTTCCTTTGTGGTAAAATGTATTTATAATTCCGGCGGGTTGCCACAGATTATTTTTAAATAAATAAGGATGTATATAATTCAGACCGAACAATCCATAATCCCATTCAGCTAAACTACGCTCGGGAAATCTTACATACTGATATTTAATATTAGGACGACCATTGAAATAATTGGATAAATTACAATTCATTGCTACCGTGACTTCTTTCTTTCCGATAATATTAATAAGATGATCAACCGGTTTTTTTATTCCGTGAAAATAATAATCATATTCATAGTTACTCCATGCATTTTTATTTCCCCCCGCAAAAATATTGAAATAAATATACTCGGCCGGAAAAGTTGCAATCTGGTGCCTTACGGGCAATATAAGCAGTACAAAAAATAACACTGAAAATCCTGAAGCAATTGTTCTGCTTTTTAAAGCAACAGTGCTGATTAAGCTATAAACCCCGCAAACTGAAAGTATTGCAAACGGAGGCAGGATAAAAAGCATTTGCCTAATTCCGCTATATAGGTTCGAATCAATCGCAATTACATATAGAAAAGGAAACAAAAAAGCAAACAAAACAATTCCCGGATTAAATAAGGAGTTTAATTTCCTCTCAGCCAGATAATTTTTGATAGTGAAATATAAAAAACACACGAAACCTGCCAAAATAAATACTGGTGTGGAAATAAGGATCCATTTTGGTAAATAATACCATGGCAAATGGTTGCTCCAGATCATATCGCCTTCAAATATTTGACGTATGCTTACAGTGTAGTGTTCCATTAATTGCAGACTTTCAACAGGATTGGTAAAGACATTTTGCAAGGCATAAGGCCAAAATAGCAATCCTGCAAAATAACCAGTAATCAATATAAGAATTCCCTGCCCCAGAAGTCTGATCGCAAGTAACTTTGTTGTTACAATCTCCTTAAAGTAATAAGGATTAAAAACAAAAAATAAAATCAGGAACAAAGCAAGGTAAACGAAAAGTAATAGTCCCCCGCTTCTTACCGACACTGTAAAAGCAATTGCAATTCCCGTGAACAGAGTTGTGTTCCAACGGGGACGGGGTAGCTCCTCAAGATATTTGATAATAAAAAATATACCTGCCGCATATCCGGCAGCAAAAGGTATATCCTTAAGATTACCGAATGCCTGTCCGGAAAGTCGTGGCATAAAGATTAGCGCAAGTATACCAATAGTTGCAGCCAACCATGAATCTGTGAGACGCTTCACAAGAAGTCCTGCAAATAACAGTAATATCCAAAAAAAAACAGCCCCTGTATAATGTCTTAAAACAAATTCATCCTCAATATTGAAAATCCTGTTTGCAAGAGCGGTAAAATTATCAACTGATTGTCCGTAATATTTCAGATGTGTTCGTGGCGTATTGAGGCATGATTTATCCTTACCCCCTGTAAAATACCAATTCACTACTTTTTTTGCATGAGGATAATGCAATTGTTCATCCACATTAACCGCAGCATTTGGCGCCAGTATCAGTAGAGCAGCGCCAACAACCAGAAGAATAATATAAAAAACATTTATTGAAACCGATATTTGCCTTAAGCTATTCATAAATTTTCTGTATAAAATAGATTGGGCGGTTCTGTACTTCCTTAAAAATTCTGTAAATATATTCCCCAATCAATCCAATAAATGTAAGCTGCAGAGAGCCAAAAAAGCTAATAGCCAGAAAAACGGAAGACCATCCAATAGGCGCCCATCCCAGAAATTTTGAAAGAATAGTATAAATAAAGGCTGCTAAAAATATTAAAATGCCAAGTATTCCAAGATACAAGCAGGCTCTTACCGGCCATTTTGAAAAAGAATAAATAGCATCAGATGCCATAGCAAATAATTTTCGTCTGCTCATTTTGGGTTCACCCTCGGGTCTGTCGGGACGGTCATACAAAATAAACTCATGATGGAAACCAATAAAATTACGAATTCCCGGCAAATAACGAATCCTTTCTGAAAACTGAAGAATTGCATTGCGGGCTTTCCCATTCAGAATACAAAAATTTCCCGTCTGGGCCACTTGTCCCCCCTCTGTCAATTTTGAAAAAATCTTATGAAAAATATTTATATATAATTTTTTTGAAAATTTTTCATTTCTGGCTTCCCTGACCGCGGTTACAATATCGGCGCCGGTAGATTTCATCTTATCAAATAAAACAGGTACCAGATCAGGTGGGTCCTGAAAATCACCATCCATGATCACAGCATATTCACCCCTTGCATATTCTATGCCTGCTGTTAACGCAGCCTGTAATCCAAAATTACGGGAGAGGGATATAATCTTCACCTCGACGTGCTCTTCACGAAATCTGATCAATTTCTGCAATGTGGAATCAGTGCTTCCATCGTCAACACAAACCACCTCAAAACTTTCTTCTGTATTTTTCAGTGCATCAAAAAGTTCTTCAAGCAGGCGTTTAATCAGTTTCTCTTCATTAAACAACGGAATAACAACAGATATCATAACTTTACATTATTAAACTTTATGTTGGGTTCCGGGTAATGGCACCGGAAATTCAATATCAACGGGACCTAATTCATATTTATCAGGCCCGAGTTTCAGGGTAGAATTCATCATTTGTTCCCATGTCAGCTTTTGTCCTGTATAAGCAGCTTCCCGTCCCATAATAGCTGTCAATGTCGAAATAGCAGTACGTTCAGCCTCTACTACAGGTTTGTTTTGACGTATAGCTGTCACCATATCTATATGCTCCTGCACATAGGGAGATATTTTAACAATCCCGGTTGATTTGCCTTCCCTGTTTTTAGGATACTGATATTGCCATTTTATTGTCCCGTCAAGATTGTAAATGGTATTTTTACAATTTGTATAACCTTCAGTGCCCATTACCAATTCTCCAAGTGAGTTGGCACATCCGTCAATTTGACGGGACATGCTATGGGAAGCCACGCCACGTCCAAATTCAAAATCAATACTGAAAAAGTCATATTGGTCACCCGTAATCCTGCGTGCCCTGCCACCAAAACCGATAGCTGATTCAGGCTGGTGTCCTATAAACCAGTTTACTATATCAATGTTATGAACATGTGTATCAAGAATATGATCACCGCAGAGCCAACAGAAATTATTCCAGTTCCGAATCATGTATTCCATATCGCTCCAGCCCTCTTCCCTTGTACGAAACCAGACATGTGACTGCAGCCACCATGCTTTGGCTGAGGTTATCTCACCAATGGCTCCTGATGCTACCTGTCGGTATGTTTCAAGATAATCCCGCTGATGGCGTCGTTGTGTCCCCGTAATAACAGTAAGACCAATATTTTCAGCTTTTTTCGAAGTTGCAATTACTTGCCGCGCCCCCACAGGATCAACCGCTACAGGTTTTTCCATGAAAACATGTTTTTTTGCCTGTACACATGCATCGAAATGCATGGGTCTGAAATGTGGCGGTGTGGCAAGAATAACAACATCAAGGTCAACATCCATAAGTTTTTTGTATGAATCAAACCCAACAAAAAGTTTATTTTTCGGAACTGTTACATTCTGTTTTTCCAGTTTTGTATAACAATCCTGCACCTTGTCCTCGAAAACATCTGCAAGAGCTACCAATTTCAAATCATTTCCGGAAGCTAAAAAGTTCAACGCAGCTCCGGTGCCACGATTTCCACATCCAACAAGACCCGCCCTTAATTTTTTTCCGTCCGGTGCTTTATCCAGAAGGGGTGGAAAATTATAATCAACCGATTTTTTCTTGTTGCCACATGAATTTAATGCACTTATTCCTGCAAGACCTGCAGCACTTATAAGAGCAGTCTTTTCCAGGAAATTTCGCCGCGAAAGTTGATCTTTTTCCATGGTATTTATTTTTATATTCTTCTTCATCTGTATTATTTATTATTATAGTCACGTACAATTCTGATACCCACATCATTACAATCTGAATACCACCAAATACTTTTGGGTATCTGCGGATCGGTTTCCAGCCACTCCCTGGTAAGGGTATGATTACGACGGGCAACACGGAGGTTTTTTGCAGAATTCTTAAACGATCCCCCTCTGATAACATGTTCTTGTCCGTCACGCGGTCCCTTTGGATTATTTATCACCCCGGGCGGATATTTGGCATATGCTTGGGGATCATAATAGTCCACACAAAATTCAGCAACATTACCCAACATATTTTTCAGTCCGAAAGGATTAGGCTTTACATACGAGGGGGGTTGAGTACGGTAAGGACTGTTTTCATGATAAACCACATAAGAATTAATAACTGAAGTATCAGGACCAAAGAGCTTATTTATTAATCCTTCTCCTTCATACTCTTTTGGAGAACCTCCGAAAAAATAAGGTCCTTCAGTGTCGGCCCTGGCAGCATATTCCCATTCTGCCTCTGTAGGAAGCCTGTAATTCTTACCTGTCACCCTGCTCAACCAGTCACAAAAGACCTGTGCAGCATGATGTGTCATCGTAATAGCAGGCCGGTTGCCCATGCCCCATCCCTGATCTGGAGCTCCCCATGGTGGAGTCGGACCGGTAATAGCATCGACATCTTCACCGTCCTGAACATTTTCTCCTTCTTTCCTTCCCTGGGAAGTTGTAGCATTAAAAAAGGCCAGATAATGGCTCCATGTGACCTCGATCTCCGACATCCATAAACTATCTATCTTAACCTCACGCACGGGACCTTCATCCCGATTTCTGTAATCCTGATCAGGAGGACTTCCCATATTAAAAACACCACCGGGAACAGCGTTCATTTTGAAAGAAACAGTTGTGCCTGGTATTTTCTCGATATAATCTTCAAACTGGGTGACCAAGGCAGGTTCCGTATATAATTCCTGAGTATCGTCAATAACGTCTTCCACTGCCAGGGTTACTTCACCCCTGTAATGGCCGACATCCAAATGACATTTCATGCAGGAAGCGCTTTCCGGATCATAAAGATATTTCAAATGTGATTCGGAGCCAAGCTCGTCAAGTGTAGAAGGAAACAAATTAGTGTGGCATTTCTTACATCCGTCTTCATAAACAAACCTTTTAGATGCTTCTAATGTCCTTTTCATTTTCCAGTCAATTTCATCAAGATCCTTTGTGACAAAAACATAAAAATCATGAAATCCGTGATAAGCTTTTCTTGTCAAAAAATAAAAAGTTTTATCCTCCGGCGGGAGATGACAGTCAACACAATTGGTTGAAAACCCACTGGAATTATTGTGATGCACCGACAATTTGTATAAAGCATCCGCTTCAGGATGGGCATGACATAAAACACAAAATTCATTTGTTGAAGTATAAGAAATAGTCTTGTTAAAAAGAACAAGAAATAAAACTACTGAAAACCCTCCAGCAATAAACAGCAGCAAATAGTGCTTTTTCTTAAAAAAAATTTTTCCTGACATTCTAAGCTCACTTTATATGTACAACAAGTCCATCTGATACTATAAAGATATTTTTAATAAGTCCCAATATAAGATTATATGCTTAGCTTGTTATTATATTAAATATACCGGCTAATTAACGCTGACTTAATTTTTTATTAATATTCATTAGAATATATTGATTATCATTGTTTTAAAAATTAATAAAAATATCTAAAAAAATTACAATTTTAAATATAATAATCTATTTTTGAGGTAACACTAATTAAAAATTAAGATTCATAAAATTATTACTAAAATTTATCCGGAATAATGAAAAGAAATTATATATATATATTAATAATTATAATCATATTTACAGTTAATAAATCCCTAATCGCAACCGATTTTTCAGAAAAATCTTTTCTGATAGCAGATATTAATTCCCTTAATATCGATAATGTTCGTTTGTGGAATTTTATACAGTCCTCTGAATATTCAGGGTTGGGGATAAATGCGGAGCAAAGGGAAAAACGCATTTATTTTTCCGGATCGGATAATGACTTCAGCGTAATAATCGACAAGCTGAAAATCATCTCAGAAAATAACCCGGGAAAAATAATTCCTGTATTTATTAACTACAAAGGGGATATTAAACTACTTGATTCCCTGATAAGTAATTCGGCTATTTCCTCCAATATTTTTTATCTTCCCAGAGGAGAGGCATGGCCGCCAATAAAGTACCTTCTTCAGGCAAATCGGAGAATTATATTTTTTGTCTCTGGCAACATTAATAAACCCAGCAGGGTTTTGCACCCAACAAAAAATTACATATTGTATATTTCCGCTTCAGGCATTACTGCCGAAAAATCAAGCCAATCAACCGATAACTGCCTGAACATGGAACTCCTCATGGTTGATAAATTTAACGAACTTCCTGTAAATAAATTTGCTGGCAGTCAAAGTCAAAATCTTGTACCTGACTATATTAATTTCCTGCTTGAAACATGGACCCGTTTTGGCAAAAAACCAAACTTCATTTTTGCAGGAAAAGATATATTAAAATTTAGTTTTATAATTTCACAATTGAGATCCTTTACATATATTAAAGGTACTGCTATAGCCTCAGGAAAAATCCTCGAAAAAGTTTATTGGAGGAACCCCGAAATGGAAGTAACTGGCGGACGATTCAGTTTCCCCTATCGCGGAGGCGAAGAACTGACTTTAACTCCTTTTGTGCCAGGCTACAGGATTATACCTGAACAAATAATCGTAACAGGAGAAATGGAGATACCTGAGAGTTATTCTATAATGGCTATGCCATTAAAATTAACCGATAAAATGACAGGAAGCTTTCATTTTAACGGATCTGTCAGTAATTTCCTTTCACCTTATAGCGGCTACAGTGGTGAAAACTATTCATTCACCGAAGATATTGAGCGGGGCACCATATTAAAACTCCCTGAAAATTCCAGAATAAATCTTGGCTCTCCTGATATCTACGGGCTTCGCAACAGCAGTTTTACAGTAAGTTGCTTTGTGAAATTTAATGAAATACTTGAATTCGGGGATAATGCGGTACTTGGAAATTACGAAAATGAATACCGCCGGGGCCTTCATTTAATTCTCCGTTCGGGACATCCTTATTTCGGATTATGGTCAAATGATTATGTTTCTGGGGAAAAGCTTGAACCAAATGTTTGGTACCACATGGTATGGCGCTACATGATTGAAACAGGTGAACAAGCTATATTCCTGAATGGTAAAAACATTGGCAGCTCAAACGGTCACCCTCCCTTTTTTGGAACAGGCGATATTTATCTGGGGAGTGCTTTATCACAGGGAGCAAGTCTCAGGGGGTATATAGATGATTTGTATTTTTGGAACCGACCTTTAGGAACAGAAGAGATCAACAGGCTGACTTTAAACGAAAATATTTATCCGGATACAGACGAAACATACGTTAACATTATCCAACAATATATCTATGAGGCGATTATTATATTTTTTATACTTGTTTTTATTATCTCCATACTTATTATCCTGTACCGGAAAAATGTATCAAAAAAAACAAATACAGATAGGATAGCCATGGAGAGTAAAGCTAACCGGATAGATCTTTTTGGAGAATTTTATGCTACTGATAAAGAAAGTAATGACATTACGCCTTTATTCACCCCTAAAATTAAGGAACTATTTTTATTCACCTTTTTCGCTTCACTGAAAAATGAAACAGGAGCATCGGTAAACGATATTAATAAATATCTTTGGCCAGACATTTCTCAAAAAAAGGTTAATAACAATCGCTCTGTTACACTGAACAAACTACGCAAAACCTTAAACAAAATTGAAGGAATAAAAATAATTACCTCTAACGGATTCCTCCGCACCGAATACAAAGCACCTTTTTACAGCGATTATGCTGAAGCATATAAACTCTGTCAATCATCTGACGGAATGAACAAGAAACAACTGGAATCATTTTTAACTCTGATAAAAAAGGGAAGATTACTTAAAGATATACACTGGAACTGGCTTGATGAGACAATAGGATTTATTGGTAATCAGATTATCGATAACCTTCTCAAACTTGCCTCAGTTTCCAAAAATGAAAATAATCTGTCGAAGATTAATGCCATTGCAGATTGTATTCTTGAATACGACGATTTAAATGAAGAGGCTATATGGCTGAAGACCAAGATTCTTTTGGATGCAAAAAATGTACATCTCGCAAAATTTCATTTCGAATCATTTTCTTTGAGATATCAAGAAACCTTCGGCGAGCCCTATAAAAGAGACTTCAATCAATTTATCAAAAATGAAATCTGATGAACATCAAAAAATTTCCTTCATTTGAAGCTGTAATTTTAGATTTGGATGGAGTTATAACTAAAACAGCAGCAACGCACACCGCGGCATGGAAAAAAACATTCGATGAATATTTAAAAAAACGGGAGCAAATATATAATGAACCTTTCAATGAATTCAGTCAGGATGATTATCTGACCTATGTTGACGGGAAACCACGCTATGAAGGAGTTAATTCATTTTTAAAATCCCGAGGTATTGATCTCCCATATGGTAGTCCGCAAGATGACCCTGATACTGAAACCGTATGTGGACTTGGTAATCGTAAAAACCATGCCTTCAGGAAAATTCTTAAAAAAGAAGGTACAGAGGTATATCCTTCCACACTTAAACTACTCAAAAAATTAAAGAAATCCGGAATTCCCCTTGCAGTTGCCTCTTCAAGTAAAAATTGTACAGATATCCTTAAGACTGTTGATCTTTTAGGATTATTTGATGCACAGGTTGATGGGAAAGTGCTGGAGGAACTGGAACTTAAAGGCAAGCCTTGGCCGGATATGTTCACTAAATCCAGCGAATTACTGGGAACAAAACCCTCAAATTCCATTGTGGTTGAAGATGCTGCATCTGGTGTTAAGGCAGGATCAGACGGCGGTTTTGGCCTTACTCTTGGCATTGCACGAAAAAATAATACTGACGAATTGATGCAAAACGGAGCTGATTATGTTGTTACGGACCTGGCAGAAATAAATGGAATAAAAGGATTAAATGACATTTTCGTGAGTATTACCTCATCACGACAAAAAGATAATTAACACCTGACCTGTCTCTTACATTACAGATTAGTATTCCGGCAAACATACTATTCATAAAAATACAATCTCAGGATATCTCCTGAATACTTTTACGAAGAAAATCTCGCTTATAATAATCATTATCAATAATTTCCCCGTTCCAAACTATAAGGTCCAAATCAATTGTACGCGGACCATATTTGGGGACAGACCTATCGCGCCCGAGATCATCCTCAATTTCTTTTAAAAACTTTCTTAACTTGCTTTGCCCCATGCTGGTCTCAACTTTTACCGCCCCATTTGTAAAGTCTGGCTGTCTGATGTTGCCAAGGGGTTTTGTCTTAACGAAGGATGAAACATCTAATAATTTTACAGCATCACCCAATATCTTCAGCATTGCAGTAATATTGTCTTCTGCACCAATATTGGACCCAATGCCAATTATTGCAATATTGGACTTAGCCATAAAATATATTTCTATCTATAAATCGGATCATTCTACCTTTATCTCTTCCATCACCACTGAAACGGATTCAGCAAAGCGAAGTGCATGTGGTTTATCTATCTCAACCCTAGCCCGTTTCACATTCTTTTCTTCCATTATCAGGTCGAGAATTTTTTTCGTAAGTACTTCAAGCAGCTTAAAACGCCCTTCCTGCACCAAGGCGATTATTTTCTTTGTAATTACTTTATAGTCCAGTATATCTTCCGGCTCATCTGTGTTCAGTATCTTTTCCGGTATATTTGTTTCAATCTCAAAATTGATAATAACATCCTGTTTATTCACCAGCTCTTCGGGGTAAAAACCAATATATGTCCTGAGAAGTAAATTCTTAACCTTTATTTTTGTCATTGGTAACCGGTTATTTTATTATTCATTCCCGTCAAGATTTTCACCCCCGTCATTGAAAAGCAACTGACCCGTGAGATGGTCATTATCCAGAATATAATCTATACTTTTCCGTATTTCTTGTATATCTCCGGGACTTTTCATCGGTATTTTTTTCGCCAGTTTCTGAAGATATTCTTCTCCCTTACCCTCCGGTGGAAGTGTCAGACCGGGTGCAACAGCATTAACCCGTATGTTAGGCGCAAATTCAAGTGCGGCCATTTTAGTCAATTCCCAAAGACACTTTTTAGAAAGAGTATACGCTGCATAATCAGATCTGTTTTTTGTGATACGTGTGTCCGCAAAATTAATTATCACCCCTTTCTTACAATATTTTGCAAAATCACGTATTAAGAAAAAAGGAGCTTTCAAATTAACATCAAACTGATTATCAAATAATTCATAGTCAGTATCAGCTATGCAGCCCGGATTAAAAACAGAAGCATTATTAATAAGCAAACTGATTTGCCCCATTTCAGAGATTACTTTTGGAATAAGAGATTTAACACCCAATTGGGCAGTCAGGTTAGCTTTTATACTTATAAATCTCTGCTGTGGATATTTTTTGCTTAATAAATTTGTCAATTTCTGTGCGCGTTCTCCCGAGGAATTATAATGTATTATTATATTCCATCCTTCTGACGCCAGATGTTCCGCAATAGCCCTGCCAATTCGTTTTGAAGAGCCTGTTATTAAAGCAGTTTTCTTCATTCAGCTATTATAAGTATTTAGTTTGCTAAGATACTTTCCAATTATATCAAATTCCAGGTTGACTACAGTACCTTCCTGAAAAGTATGAAAATTAGTTACTTCATAAGTATAAGGGATAATTGCCACCTGAAAAGAGTTATCCTTAGAATTTACTACGGTAAGGCTTACACCGTTTACTGTAACTGAACCTTTTTCGACTGTCATATAACCCTGTTTTGCCTTGTCGGAATCAAAACTATATTCGAAGGTATAGTACCAGCTTCCCCCTGATTCCTCCACTTTTCTGCAAACTGCAGTCTGATCCACATGCCCCTGAACAATATGACCGTCAAGCCGTCCGTTCATTACAACGCTACGTTCTAGGTTCACCTTTGATCCTACTTCCAGCAAACCAAGATTTGATTTCAATATAGTTTCCTTAACAGCAGTTACTTTATAGGTTTTAGCTTCCTTGTCAATCTTTACAACTGTCAGACAAACTCCATTGTGAGACAGACTCTGGTCAACTTTAAGTTCATCAACAAATGTACAGGTCAAAGTGAAATGCACATTTTCCTTATCCTTTTCAATTGCAATCACAATTCCATATTCTTCAACAATTCCTGAAAACATAAAATTTTAATCTTTAAATGAGTCTTGTCAAAAAAGCCGCCTCGCGTCATTTATGACAAATTAGTAAAATTTATTAAATAAATTTTTAATTAGTTGCAAAAAAACATCAAGGCTTGATAAATAATAATTTTAATTTTTATCCTACAACTATTGAATCTGCTACGTTTTGCATATTTTATCATCAAATCTCGATAAAATAAATTAATTATCTACCTTACTGTCAAAACCCTGATATCCTGATACTCTTATCCCTAAATACGCCAATCCCCCATACTGTCATTCTGAAATTCTCCATTCAAATCCGTCCTTTGTATCTTTCACTTCAATGCCAAAAAAATTGAGGCGGTCCCTGATTTTATCCGCCATTGCCCAATCCTTACGGGCTTTTGCTTCCAGCCTCAGGTTCAAAACAAGATCAACGATCTCTTCAAGTAGCCGATTCTTTTCAATATCATTTGATTGTTCCTGCTTAAGGCCAAGTATATCAAAAACCATTAGATTAAAAAAAGATTTAAGTTCCTCAATATCCGTATCCGTTATTTTATTTTCCCCAGCCTTTATTGAATTTATCATTTTAACACCATCGAAAAGGTAAGAAATGGCAACCGGACTATTCAGATCGTCATTAAGAGCAGCAAAACATTTTTCTTTTAATTCCTTTACATCAATAGTAGATTCTGCCGCCACAGGGAGGGATTCAAGCAATTTAACAGCAGACAGCAATCGTTCCAATCCTTTTTCGGACGCCTGGATAGCTTCATTGGAAAAATCAATAGTACTACGATAATGAGCCTGCAGGATAAAAAAACGTATGGCCATAGGATCATATGCCTTTTCGAGAAGGGTGTGTTTTCCGGAAAACAGCTCATCGAGTGTAATAAAATTACCCAAAGAGCGTGCCATTTTCTGTCCGTTAATGGTTATCATGTTATTATGCATCCAATATCGTACAGCGTCTTTACCGTGAATGGCAACAGACTGGGCGATTTCGCATTCATGATGAGGAAAGGTAAGATCCATACCGCCACCATGTATGTCAAATACTTCGCCAAGATATTTTGTACTCATCACCGAACACTCAATGTGCCAGCCCGGAAAGCCTTCCCCCCATTTCGACGGCCAACGCATAATATGTTCAGGCGATGCTTTCTTCCATAATGCAAAATCAAACGGATTTCTTTTCTCATCCTGACCTTCGAGCTTACGTGTATTAGATCTTATTTCATCCAGGTTCCTTCCCGAAAGTTTTCCGTAATGATATTTTTTACTATACTTCTCCACATCAAAATAAACCGAACCGTTTACTTCGTATGCAAAACCTTTTTTCAAAATAGCATCTGCCATTTGCTGCTGCTCGATTATATGACCGGTGGCACGGGGTTCTACTGTGGGAGGAAGAATATTTAACTGTGACATATTGCGGTGGAATGTGTTCATATATTTCTGAACTACTTCCATAGGTTCAATTTGTTCCAGCCTTGCTTTTTTTGATATCTTATCCTCTCCCGATTCTTCAGCCTCATTTTCAAGGTGCCCCACATCTGTAATGTTTCTCACATAGCGAACCTTATATCCCAGATGCATCAAGTACCTGTATAAAAGATCAAATGTTATATTGGGACGGGCATGACCCAAATGAGAATCACTATAAACAGTTGGTCCGCAAACATATAATCCAGCTTTCCCTTTAACCACTGGTTTAAATACCTCTTTTCTACGGGATAATGTGTTATAAATAACTAATTGAGTCTTCATGAGCAATAAAAATACAACAGAAAGTCAAAAAGGTAAAATAAATAAAAAAATATTAAGTCAGAGGTCATGAAGAACTTAACTGAATTCAATCTTGAATAAAAAGCTACATATTATCTTCATCTCCCCCATTCCCAGTCTTTTTTCTATCAGAGTTATCAAAATGTTTGCGGTAAAAAAGCAGTATGGAGAAAATCCCTATCGTAATTGAAGAATCGGCAATATTGAACACAGGCCGGAAGAAAATGAATTCATTGCCTCCCCAGAAAGGCACCCATCCAGGCAGTTTCTCCTGAATAATAGGGAAATAAAACATGTCAACAACCCTGCCATGAAAAAATCCTGAATATCCCCCGCCATCAGGCAAAAATTCAGCAACCTGACCATAGCTGTGATTAAAAATCAACCCGTAAAATAAACTATCAATTATATTACCAACGGCACCTGCAAAAATAAGAGCTATACTGGCTATAAATCCGAAAGGTATTTCTTTGTTCCGGCTAAGTTTAACGAGGTACCATCCGATAGCAATAACAGCAATAATCCGGAAAATACTTAAAAATAATTTCCCATACTTCCCTGCAAATTCAAATCCAAAGGCCATTCCGTTATTCTCAACGAAATGCAGATAAAACCAATCTTTAAATACGATAATTTCTTCGCCAAGTGACAAATTAGTTTTAATCCAGAATTTAAGTATCTGGTCAGCCGCAAGAATCACCAAAACGATTACTATAAGTTTAAAACAACGATTTTTCATGTCTTAATATAAAAAAACTCCCGGAAATTTCTAAAATATAAAATTCCGGGAATCATACAATCATTATTCCCTTTCGGACTATCTCTTTTTATTTTTTGCATCAATACTCAATGTAGCATGCGGTACGGCACGCAACCTTTCTTTAGAAATTAGCTTGCCGGTTTCCCTGCATATACCATAAGTCTTGTTTTCAATGCGGACAAGAGCTGCCTGCAAATGCTGAATAAATTTCAACTGGCGCTGAGCCAATTTACCTGCCTCTTCTTTAGAAAGGGTTGCTGCTCCTTCTTCGAGAACCTTAAACGTGGGCGAAGTATCTTGCGTATCATTTCCGTCGCCATGAGTTATGGAATTTCTATACATTGCATAATCTTCTTCTGCCTTACGAAGCTTCTTAAGAATTATTTGCTTAAATTCCATTAACTCCTCATCTGAATATCTGTTTTTTTCTCCCATAATAAAAGGATGTTAATTAATTCCAATTTTTAAAAAATCAGTGCTCAAAATTAATAAATTTTTCATTGTTGTCCTGACAAATTATTAACTCTTGTTTTTAAAAATACTCTTAATTTACTAAATATCTAATTTCCAATCTTATTATGATTGGTACTGAAGCCCGGTTAATATAAATTTATTTGTTATCCCTGCTTAATGCCGGGGCTAAAAATACTGTATCAAATTAGTGCTTTAGCCCAATAATTATTTTTTACCCGGACGTAGCGATATAATTTATATATTTAGTTATATTCTTTTTTCAACAGCTATGCTGGTAATTACATCTTTATCTATTTCAACCTCTTTCGAAGGTAAATTGTTCAAATCATCAACTAATTGAAGGTCGACTGCCAGCGTTTGTTCAGAAATATATTTTCGATAATTAGATACCGCATCATTAATATATTCATGCTTCAGTATCTTAATGTTTATTCTATCGGTGACATCAAAATTACTCTCTTTTCTAAGGTTTTGAATTTTATTAATGAATTCCCTGGCAATACCTTCCTGTTTTAATTCTTCCGTCACATTAACATCAAGAGCAATAGTCATCTGTCCTTCTGTTGCAACAGTCCACCCCTGGATATCTTCAGTTTGTATTTCTACATCATCCCTGCCGATAAAAATTTTTTTATCACCTGCCAATATTTCAGCATTGCCGCCTTGTTCCAGTTTTGTAATATCCTGCTGACTAAAATTGGCAAGAGCGGCAGATATATGTTTCATAAGCTTTCCATATTTAGGGCCGAGTGTTTTAAAATCGGGTTTTATTTTCTTTTTAATAAAAGAAGAAGTGTCTTTAAGATACTCAACCTCTTTAACATTAACTTCAGCAAGAATAATATTTCTCACATCATCAAACTGTTTCCTGAAATGAGGAGAGAGTATTGGTACCATGATCTTTGCAAGCGGTTGCCTGACTTTCAATTTTTTCTTTCTTCTAAGAGCCAGTATCATTGAAGATGCTTTTTGGGCTATTCCCATTTTCTCCTCAAGATCTTTATCAATCAGGCTATCATGGTATTCAGGGAAATTTGCCAGATGTACACTCTGACCTTTCTCCCGGACCGTTATACTATTAAGATCGGTATAGAGAAGATCTGAATAAAATGGAGCTATCGGGGCCATTAGTTTCGCCACAGTTTCAAGACATGCATAAAGAGTTTGATATGCTGAAATTTTATCAAAAGAATATTCTCCTCCCCAGTATCTTTTCCGGCTTAATCTTACAAACCAGTTACTAAGATTTTCCGTCACAAACTCCGAAATTGCCCTCCCTGCCCTTGTCGGTTCATAATTATCATAACCGACACCAACATCTTTTATCAGAGAATTCAATAACGAAATTATCCAACGGTCCAACTCAGGCCGCTCAGATACTGGTATATCTCTTTCTTTATATATGAATTTATCTACATTGGCATACAATGCGAAAAAATTATAAGTATTATATAGCGTACCGAAAAACTTACGGTTCACTTCTTCCACACCTGCGTTATCAAATTTAAGGTTATCCCATGGCTGAGCATTAGTGATCATATACCATCTCAAGGGATCGGAGCCGTATTTTCTTATGGTCTCAAAAGGATCAACGGCGTTGCCCAGACGTTTAGACATTTTATTACCTTTTTTATCCAGAACAAGACCATTCGAAATAATATTCTTAAATGCCACCGAATCACTTACCATTACAGCTATTGCATGCAAAGTAAAAAACCAGCCACGGGTTTGGTCTACTCCTTCAGCGATAAAATCGGCAGGAAACAAGGATTTCCAGTTTTCGTCTTCTTCAGCTGAAGTAAGAAGCGGGTTGAAAGGATAATGATGCTGCGCATAAGGCATAGATCCCGAATCAAACCAAACATCAATAAGATCAGATTCACGGAACATTTTTTTTCCGAGCGGTGAAACAAGAACTATCTCGTCAATATATGGTTTATGCAGGTCAATCTTTTTATAATTTTCTTTTGAATAATTACCCCTCTCAAAATCTTTATACGGATTTTGGCTCATATATCCTGCATCTACAGCTTTTTCAATCTCACTTATTAATTCATCAACAGACCCTATACATATTTCTTCCGATTCGTCTTCAGTTCGCCAAACCGGAAGAGGAGTGCCCCAGAAACGTGACCTGCTCAGATTCCAGTCTACCAAATTTTCCAACCAGTTACCAAACCGTCCTGTTCCGGTTGACGGAGGTTTCCAGTTAATGGTATTGTTAAAATCAACCATCTTATCTTTAACCGCAGTAGTCTTAATAAACCATGAATCCAAGGGATAATACAAAACAGGCTTATCAGTACGCCAGCAATGAGGATAAGAATGAACATGTTTCTCTATCCTGAAAGCCCTGTTATAATGCTTTAGCATAACAGCTATGTCGATATCTACAGAAGTATCATCTTCAAGTGGTTTTTTATCATACTCATTTTTTACCGATCTCCCGGCAAACTCATAGTATTTTTCAGTATTTACCTTTTCTGCAACAAATTGTTCCGACATATTTTGAATAGGGAAAAACCGTCCCTTACGATCCACAAGTGCCTGCATTTTTCCATCCGCATCCTCAATTATAAGTGGCGATATACCTTTTTGTCTCGCTACCCGATCGTCATCAGCACCAAATGTCGGAGCAATATGGACAATTCCTGTACCTTCCTCAATGGTAACAAAATCGCCTGTAATAACTTCAAAAGCATTACCTTCAGGCTTAACCCAGTCAATAAGCTGCTCATACTGAACACCTTCAAGGTCTTTACCTGAGTATTCATCCATTATTATATAAGGAATTTTTTTATCGCCGGGCTTATAATCATCAAAAGGCAATTCCAAATTTTCCCTGTCAAAATAAACAGCAAATAAATCTTTTGCAAGTATAAGTGTAAGAGGTAATCCTGTATATGGATTATAGGTCTTAACTTTCAAATATCTTATTCCGGGTCCCACACAAAGTGCTGTATTTGAAGGAAGGGTCCATGGAGTAGTAGTCCATGCCAGGAAAAACAAGTCGGTATCAACATCCTTGAAAAGAAATTCCGATCTTTCATTCCTGATAGCCCTGAACTGGGCAACTACCGTTGTATCCTTAACCTCACGATAGCAACCCGGCTGATTCAGTTCATGGGAGCTTAATCCCGTACCTGCTGCCGGAGAATATGGCTGAATGGTATACCCTTTGTAAAGCAGTCCTTTATTATAAATTTGTTTTAAAAGCCACCATATTGTCTCAATATAACGGCTGTCATAAGTAATATACGGATCATCCATATTTACCCAGTAACCCATTATGCGGGTAAGTTCTTCCCATTCACGGGTATATTTCATCACCTCTTTGCGGCAGGCTGCATTATATTCCTCAATTGAAATTTTTTTACCAATATCTTCTTTATTGATATTCAGATTTTTTTCCACGTTTAACTCCACCGGAAGTCCGTGAGTATCCCAGCCGGCCTTCCTGTGTACCCTGAATCCTTTCATTGTTTTGTAGCGGCAAAATATATCTTTAATAGTCCGTGCCATTACATGGTGAATACCAGGCATGCCATTGGCCGAAGGCGGTCCTTCATAAAAAACAAACGCCGGATGACCCTTACGGGTAGAAATACTTTTGTGAAAGGTATCATCTTCATCCCATCGCTTTAAAATCTTCTTATTAATATCTGAAAGATCTAATTGTTTATATTCCTGAAAACCTTTTCCCATAAAGCTTATAATTCTGCTATATATTAAAAAACATGCAAATATAGAAATTTTTCAGGGTAGCTCACTTTCAGGCATGACTTAATTACTTTTTCCTGACTATATAAATTTTAAAAAAATTTATGTCGTTACCAATTAAGTGTTAATTTTACACAAAAAAATAGTAACATATTAAAAAAACACATGAACTATCACCGGCAATTTTTCATATTATTGTTTATCCTGATATCTTGTTTAGCAGGGTGTCATAAGGGCAGCAAGCGAATGGAACGTCCCAATATCTTATTTGCCATTGCAGACGATGCATCATGGAAACATTTTGGTGCCTATGGCTGCAATTGGGTAAAAACTCCCGGATTTGACCGTGTTGCAAGTGAGGGATTACTGTTTACAAATGCTTATACCCCGAATGCCAAATGTGCCCCTTCACGGGCATGTATTTTAACAGGACGTAATAGCTGGCAGCTTGAAGAGGCTGCAAATCACTCTCCTCACTTTCCGGCAAAATTTAAAACTTATGCTGAAGCTCTCGGAGAACAGGGCTATTGGGTGGGAAGTGTTGCAAAAGGCTGGGCACCCGGTGACCCTGGTGAGATAAACGGGAAAAAACGCGAACTGACAGGTCCTAAATACAATGAACATAAAACTAATCCTCCGGCAAAACATATATCAAACATAGATTATGCAAAAAATTTCGAAGCTTTTTTGGAAGAATGCCCCTTGGAGCAACCATTCTGTTTCTGGTATGGCAGCACTGAACCACACCGGGCTTATGAATTTGAAGCAGGAATCAAATATGGCGGCAAAAGTATTGCTGACATCAAAGAAGTTCCTGGATTCTGGCCTGATGTGGATACTGTCCGGACAGACATGCTTGACTATGCTTTTGAAATAGAATATTTCGACCTGCATGTTCAACGCATGCTGAAAAAGTTAGAAAAAAACGGCAAACTGGAAAATACGCTTATAATAGTAACTGCAGACCACGGAATGCCTTTTCCACGGGTTAAAGGACAAGCTTATGAATACTCAAACCATGTTCCGCTGGCCATGATGTGGAAAAATGGCATTAAAAATCCCGGCCGGAAGATTTCAGATTTTGTAAATTTTATCGATCTGGCGCCCACTTTTCTTGAATTGGCGGGAATAACACCCGGAGAAGTTGAAATGCAACCTGTGACAGGCAGAAGTCTTACTGAAATTTTCTTCACTGAAAAAGAAGGAAAAATAATACCCGAAAGGAACTATGTACTTGTGGGCAAAGAGCGCCACGATGTTGGCAGGCCTGATGATATGGGCTATCCTGTCCGTGGCATAAGAACAGGCGCCTTCCTTTACTTGCAAAACTTCAGACCGGAACGCTGGCCAGCAGGCAATCCCGAAACAGGATATCTTAATTGTGATGGAAGCCCCACAAAAACTTATATTTTGGATACACGGCGTAGTAAAAATATAATGAAATACTGGCAACTTAATTTTGGCAGGAGAAAAACAGAAGAGCTTTACAATATAACCAACGATCCTTATTGCATGAAAAATCTTGCTACGGATGATAATTACATGGACATAAAGGAAAAATTAAAAAAAGAAATGACCCAAAAGCTCACAGATCAAAGAGATCCGAGAATTATGGGACGTGGTGACATTTTCGATAACTACGAATATGCAGGGGCTGTCCGTAACTACTACAACCGTTACATGAACGGAGAAAATATAAAGGCCGGATGGGTTAACAAAACCGATTACGACAAGTATCTGTTGGAAGAATAAAAAATAACAATAACTATTTATTACTTTTGCGGAACACAAAAATTATATAATGAAGGTTATTGATATTATCAAAAATTCTAAAAAAACTGTATTTTCTTTTGAATTACTCCCTCCACTAAAGGGTGACGATACCGATCGCCTGTACAGGACAATTGAAAATCTTACAGACTTTGATCCAAAATACATAAATATTACCACCCACAGGGATGAGGTTGAATTCAAAGAGCAGCAGGATGGTTCCATAATTAAACGAATAGTAAGAAAGCGTCCCGGTACAGTTGCTATTGCAGCTTCCATTCAGCACCGATACGGCATACCGGTAGTTCCACATATCCTTTGCGGTGGATTTACCAAAAGCGAGACTGAATATGTACTCATAGACCTTCATTTTCTTGGTATAGAAAACGTTCTGGCACTTCGCGGTGATGAACTCAGAATGCCTTATGGCATGACTCCCGAAAAAGACAGTCATGTTCATGCCAATGACCTTGTAGCCCAGATTGTAAACTTAAGAAAGGGTATATATCTGGATAAAGACTTAAAAAATAATACCCCTCTGGACTTTTGTATTGGTGTAGCAGGATACCCTGAAAAGCATATTGAAGCTCCCAATATGGAGCAGGATTTAGAATATCTGAAAAAAAAAGTTGATGCGGGAGCGGATTATATTGTAACACAAATGTTTTTCGACAACAGAGTCTATTATGATTTTGTAAAAAAATGCAGGTCGGTTGGCATTACTGTTCCCATAATTCCGGGTATAAAACCTATAAACAGAAAAAATCAGCTAACTGTTTTGCCAAAAATATTTAATATAGACCTGCCCATGGAGCTTTCTAAAGAGCTTGCCAGGTGCAAAAATAATGAAGAAGCTAGACAAGTAGGCACAGAGTGGGCTATACGCCAGTCTAAAGAATTGGTAGCCGCAAATGCACCGTCACTTCATATTTACACGTATGGCATTTCTGATAATGTTAAAGAAATCGTAAAAGCGGCATTTTAAACTATAAGTTCCCTATCTCAATTTCTTTAGATATCTTATCATTTTCAGCCTGATTATTAAGCTTAAGAGAATAGATCATCGCCTCGACCTGTCTCAGGTAATCCCTTTTATTTTTGTTTGGAGCATAAACATAGCCAAAAGCAACTATAATACGCTGATTAGCCATATCCAATTCAGCCAGTGAAATATAGGGCCCTCCCATGAAATCGTTCACTAATCGCCAGAGTCCCCGCATTTCAGCAGCATAGTTCCCATTATGTCGTCTGACATTAAACACCTGCTCTATTCTTTTTTCGGTAGTCATATAACTTCCTTCAGCCGGACCGGCAACATTTTCTTTTAATATATTATCTCTTGTATTAACAAGGTAATCAACAGTAAAAGTCTTTTCAGAAGTATAGCGAAACGTATAAAGAACAATACCCTGAGAAATCCGGGGGCTTTCAAACCTGAGCCATATAAAATTCTCTTTTTGTTTGGCTATCCGGAATCCGGGAGCTACTTTCATTGTGACACCTAAATTTTCACTGAGTACATTATAAATACCCCTTTCATAATATTTATCATAGTTCATTGTAAGCCTTTCTCTTTCCGCACTGAGAAAATAGGATAAGATATCATTACTGTTTCCTTCCAATACTTCAATAAATTCTTTTGCATTTTTAGCCTGAATAATTACTGTAGCCTGTGGGTATGCCCAAACATCATCCTTATATATCACAGCAGTAGAGTCTACAGACGGAGAAATATAAGTCTGAATAATATTACGGGTAGTTTTGAAAATATTCTTAAAAGCGTCACGGGGCACTTTGATAAGATCAAAAACAGGCTCATCCTGGGGAAGAGCCAAGTGTGGCTGCGCAAGATGTTTTCTTATTACCTTACCCGGAGTCCCATCCCATGACTTATCGGAAATTACAACTACCACTTCCCCTGACTTGCCTGTTATATTTTTGTGAACACCTTTACCATCGTCCTTACATGAAAAAAAACCTGTGATAATGATAAAAACCAGGAACCGGGAAAATATCTTTGTTACCATAACTGTCAATTTTGTATTTATCTTAATAATTAAGGCTAAATCACTATTCTTACAACCTTTTTTGTTAAGGCGGCTTAATTGCCGGTGCTAATTATGACCTGTATCCAAAATCTGCCGGTACTTAGCTATGCTTTATCCCGGTAAAAGCATTTACGAAAAATAAACTCAAATTTTTAGGACTATCTGAGTATTATTTATTTCATCCTCTTGACTTAATGAACAGAAAACACAATTAAATCTCTACGGCAAAAAAAACCCGTTACAGCATGAAACGGCAACGGGATTTTAGTTCATCCTGATATAAGTCAAATATTTGCAATAACTATTTTCAATAGTAATTCAGACAGCCACTGAAAGAATCTCTTCAAAATAAGCATTAAGTCATTTGAACAACAGTTCATGGCCTTTATCATTTTTCAATTTTCTCCGGCTCAGCTTTCTTTTCCCCTTCACTGTCGTCATCTGATTCTTTTGTAGCTTTCTTGAACTCTTTCATTCCCTTGCCGAGGCCTTTCATTAATTCAGGAATTTTACGTCCTCCGAAGAGGAGTAACACTATAATTAAAATAATAATTATTTCCTGTGGCCCGATAAATCCTGTAATTATAAATAAATTCATAATTCAAAGTTAAAATTATTTGATGCAAAAATAGAATTTTTTTATTTAAAATGTTCCATTAATCATTTTTATTATATCATTTGCATTGGCAAATAATACTAATGCCAAAAGTATTATCATTCCGGCAATCTGGGCATACTCTAAAAATTTCTCCCCCGGCTTTTTACCGGTCACCATTTCAAAAAATAAAAACATGACATGTCCCCCGTCGAGTGCCGGAATCGGGAGGAGATTCATAATAGCCAGAATTATTGAAATAAAGGCCGTCATATTCCAGAAAGAAAACCAGTTCCACCGTTCAGGAAAAATATTGCCAATTGTGGCAAATCCTCCAAGTGACTCGTATGCTTTCGTTTCCGGTCTGAAAAACAGTTTAAATTGTTTGAGATAATCTTTTGTTATTTGTATGCCTCTTTGAATTCCGGCCGGGATAGATTCCAAAAATCCGTAATTAATAGTCTTCAGATCAAAATACTGATCAGCATAATGGCTATTTTTCACACCTATCATTCCATCTTCTCCTATAGTCATTTTAATATCAAGCATCTGGCCGTTTCTCTCGATATTAAGAATCACAGTTTCCCCTGCATGCTCTTTAGCCGCCTCGATCCACTGGTCATAGAATTTATAAGTATTCCCATTAATGCCAATAATCTCGTCTCCGGGTTTCAATCCGGCATCTTTTGCCGGAGAATCTTCAGTAAATCCATCAACTCCAAGCCTGAACGGTATACGGGGTGACATTACAGATTTACTTTTTAACATCAATGAAAGATCCTCATCGCTTATATCAACATCTGTAAACTTACCGTTTCTCATTACCTGTACAGTCCGTGCATTATCAAGGACAATAGTTGGTATTACCTTCATAAAATTCTCAATATGCTTATTATTTACAGTAAGAATTTTGTCACCTGTCTTGAACCCAACCTTTTCTCCTACCTCATTAACAACGATTCCGTATTTTACATTTTCAGTCGGGAGGTATTCTTCTCCCCAGGCATATAAAACGCCAATATAAATTATCACTGCAAATAAAAAATTCATCATGATACCCCCAAGCATTATAAAAAGCCTCTGCCATGCAGGTTTCGACCTGAATTCCCAACTTTTAGGAGGTAACTTCATAGCTTCCCTGTCCATCGATTCGTCAATCATGCCTGCAATTTTTACATATCCTCCAAGGGGAAGCCAACCCATGCCATATTCAGTTTCACCTTTTTTAAATTTAAAGAGCGAAAACCATGGATTAAAAAAAAGATAAAATTTTTCAACCCTTGTCTTAAATGCTCTGGCAAATATAAAATGTCCAAACTCATGCAAAATCACGAGTATTGACAGACTTAATATAAGTTGGGCTGCTTTTATCAGTATCGTCTCCATCTATTTACTTTATTATTTTGATAATTCTTTTCTGTTAATAATTCCGTTATTCTTCTTGTTTCGCTATTAGTCCAAATCAGATCCTCAATATCAGGGTCTTTAATAAAACTTATTTTTTGTATTGCTCTTTCAATTATTACAGGCATATCCAAAAATGCGGTTTTACCTTCCAGAAAGGCCTTTACCACAATCTCGTTTGCAGCATTTAAAATGCAGGGAATATTACCACCTGCCTCCAATGCTTCATAAGCCAGTGCAAGATTACGAAAAATTTTTATATCCGGTTGTTCAAAACTCAAATAAGGATAATCCCTGAAGCTAAAGCGGGGAAAATTATTTTTCAGTCGGTAGGGATATCCCAGTGCATATTGAATAGGGAGATGCATATCAGGAAGACCAAGCTGTGCCTTGATTGATCCGTCCTCAAACTGCACCATAGAGTGGATTATCGACTGAGGATGGACGATAACTTCTATTTTTGAAGACGGGAGTCCGAAAAGCCAATGCGCCTCAATAACCTCAAACCCTTTGTTAATAAGCGTTGCCGAATCTATAGTAATTTTGTCACCCATATCCCAGTTTGGATGATCAAGAGCCTTGTCAACAGAGATATCTTCCAACTCATCTTTAGTTTTTCCACGGAAAGGTCCGCCTGAACAAGTAAGGATAATCTTCTCCAAAGGATTATCCATCTCCCCCACAAGACATTGGAATACAGCAGAATGTTCCGAATCCACAGGTATTATACCGACCTTATTCTCTCTTGCAAGATGTGTAATGATTTCACCCGCAACAACAAGCGTCTCCTTATTGGCAAGAGCAATATCTTTTCCACTTTTAATTGCATAATAAGTGGGCATAAGTCCTGAATACCCCACCAAAGCAGTAAGAACCAAATCAATAGTATCCATTTGCACAACTTGGTCAATGGAATTACTGCCGGCATATACTTTTACAGGATACTGTTTCAAAGCATCTGCCACTGCTTTGTATTTTTTTTCATTAGCAATCACCACCGCATTGGGTTGATACTTTTTTGCCTGCTTAATAAGCAAGCCTTCATTATTATTCGCTGTCAACACCTCAACCTCAAATATATCCTTATTTTCATCTATTACCTCAAGTGATTTAGTACCTATTGAACCGGTTGAACCAAGTATGGCAATTCTTCTTTTTCTCACATTTTATATTTATTATAGCCCTAAGAGCTATGAATGATTTTTAATCTATCTATAGTCCGCTGACTGCGTTATGGTTGCCTTCAAAATGGTCATTTACGAATAGTAAACTCATATTTCCCGGACTTCACAAGCTTTCTATTTCAGACTCTTTACTTAATGGACATAAACTATTTAGTTATAACCTGCAATAATACAATAATATTTAGAAATCTATGTAATTTTCCGGATCTAAAGGAGAGCCACCATGCCAAAGTTCGAAATGAAGATGCGGTCCTGTAGATAACTCACCTGAATTCCCGATTATAGCAATAGCCTCTCCTGCTTTAACCCTGTCTCCCTGATACTTGAGCAACTCAGAATTATGCTTATACACCGATATCAGGTCAGACTGATGTTGTATATGAATAACATATCCGGTTTCGAGCGTCCATTCCGAAAAAATTACTGTACCATCGAGTACAGCCGAAATACGTGAATTCGGCCCGCTCACAAGGTCAACACCAAAATGATCAGAAGCTGTATCAAAATGATTAGTGACAACTCCCTTAACAGGCACAAAAAAATGTATTTGACTGATGCTCCTTCTACTCTCATTGTCGTTTCCCAGCGACAAGCTAGTTTGTTCCGCCAACAATTTATCCCTAAATATAGAATCATGATTATATTCCTGAAACTCAACTTCGTTAATTTTTACCGCAGTATCTACTTGCAGATTATCCGGAGGTACTTCCCCCGATACAATTGATTTAATTCCCTGAAAAAACATATCACGCTTATTAAGCTCATTTTCCAGTGAATCCACAATCAGAGCGTTCCTGACGAGCATTTGACGGTATTCGGCTTTCGGATAGCCGGGTATATATTCCCTGAGTCCGGTAGCTGCAATCAGCAAGATAACTAGTATAACTATGATTGCTGACAACAGGCTTGTTATTGTAAATACTTTCAAACGCGTCAACTTCATGGTCCAGACCGACTGAAAAGTAGTATCGTTATATATGATCAGCCGGTACCTGTCACTAAGCTTTTTAAAAATTTTTTTCTTCAGTTCCACTAAGCAAATATATTGGAGGATACAAATTTAGAAAGAAAAGACAAACTATAATGTTCTTTAGGTTTTTTTAACCTGTATTAACGGAAAAGAACGGATAAATAAAAGGACAATGACAATTGAAATGTTATATTTGTAGCGTTGAAAAATTCTAAAAATTTGTTTTAAAAAATGAAAAAATTGACTACAATACTGCTTTTTATTGTAATCGTAATAAGCAGATCGGGGGCAGATGAGGGGATGTGGCTTCCCTCACTTATAAGTAAATTGAACATTAATGATATGCGGGAGATGGGACTTGAGTTGAGCGCTGATGATATCTACAATATAAATAACGCTAGTCTCAAAGATGCAGTAGTAGCACTCGATTGGGGCTCGTGTACTGCTGAACTTATTTCAGATAATGGACTTATTTTAACAAATCATCATTGCGGATATGATGAGATACAAAATCATTCCACAGTTGAAAACAATTATCTGAATGATGGATTCTGGGCTATGTCACGTGAAGAAGAACTGCCCAATCCGGGTAAATCTGTATCATTTCTTGTTCGTGTAGAGGATGTCACCAGCAAAGTCATGGCTAATGTAACGGATGATATGACTGAAAAGGAAAGGAATGAACAGATATACACCGTCTCTAATGAATTGGAAAAAGAGGCAAAAGGGGACACGCACTACGAAACTTACGTCCGCAGCTTTTTCAGTTCAAATCAATATTTTCTCTTTGTAACCGAAACCTTCAGGGATGTAAGGCTGGTTGGTGCCCCACCACAGGCTTTGGGTAAATTTGGCGGCGATACTGACAACTGGATGTGGCCGAGGCACACATGCGATTTTTCACTTTTCCGTGTTTATAGTGACCCTGACGGCAAGCCGGCGAACTTTTCAGAGGAAAATATTCCTTATAAACCAAAATACTATTTCCCTATTTCAATCAATGGTGTAGAAAAAAAAGATTTTGCCATGGTAATGGGTTACCCGGGCAATACAAATAGATATATGACATCTTACGGTGTAGAATACATAATGGAAGTAACCAACCCTGTCAGGATGGAAGTACGTGATGCAAAACTTGATATCCTTAATGATTATATGTCTACCGGTCCCAAAGCCCGTATACAATACTCATCTAAATATGCAAGAAGTTCAAATTATTATAAATACAGCATCGGCCAAAATAAAGGACTGAATAATCTGGACGTCATAGAAAATAAGAAAAAACTGGAAAATAAATTCATCAGATGGATTAATGCCGATAATGCACGCAAAGAAAAATATGGAAATGCATTGACATATATTTCCAATTCCTATTCTAACAGGGAAGCCGGCAAAGCCCAAGAATATATGGCTGAGGCAATGATACGCGGACCTGAAATATTTATGTTCGCATACAGGGCCTTGCCATTATACAGATTATTAAAAGAAGAGGAGATAAAGGAAGAATTTATTGATATGGTAAAAAGCAGGGTAAGCAGTGGCATGGAAAAACACTTCAAAGATTATAATGCTGAAACCGATAGAAAAGTTGTCTCCTCGCTTTTAAGCCTTTACGCCAAAAACAACGATCCTAGATTTTATCCCGAATTTTTTGACAAGGTTAATAAAAGATACAGGGGAGATTTTTTTAGATATACAGAAAAAATGTTTAAAAAAACAGTTTTCGATGATCAGGACGAACTAAATGAATTTCTTAAAGATCCCAAATTGCGAGACTTGAAAAAAGATATGGCCTTTCAGGCTGCCTGTGATATTTTTGATAAGTTCCGTGACATAAGTGATGAGGCAAATCAAAAAGAAGACCAACTGAAAACAGGGCAAAGATTATATCTTGACGGATTGATGAATATGGAAGATAACGAAAAATTTTATCCTGATGCCAATTCCACTATGCGTCTTACCTACGGACAAGTTCTTGATTATGAACCTCGTGACGGAGTAGTTTATAAATATTATACTACTACAGACGGGTATCTTGAGAAAGAAATCCCAGGTGATAATGAGTTCCATGTTCCTGCAAGATTGAAAAAAATGTTGAAAGCTGAAGATTTCGGGAGGTATGCTGACGATGACGGGAATTTACATGCATGTTTTATTTCCAACAATGACATCACAGGTGGAAATTCCGGTAGTCCGGTTCTCAACGACAACGGTGAACTTATAGGGATAGCATTCGATGGCAACTGGGAAGCCATGAGCGGGGATATTGCCTTTGAACCCGAACTCCAAAGATGCCTAAATGTTGACATACGATTTGTTTTATGGGTTATTGACAAATATGCAGGAGCTACACATCTCATAGATGAAATGAATATTGTGGATTAATATTCTCTGATATTATCCGTAAAAAATATTTATCGGACTATAGTCCTTATATTAATTGGTTTTCTTAGCCCCTGCATTGATGCCGATAGTTTTATGATCTTGTTATTCTTAGCCACTGCATTTATGCCGGGGTAAAATAAATTTTATGGCCGGTCCTAAAATAATAATATATACCGATGGAGCTTCTCTGGGCAATCCCGGACCGGGAGGTTATGGTATTGTACTAATTTCAGGAAAGCATCGAAAAGAAATATCGGAAGGATACCGGCTTACCACAAATAATCGCATGGAATTGCTTGCTGTAATAAAAGCACTGGAAGCATTAAAAATTCCCCAAAGCGATGTTACAATTTACACCGACTCAAGATATGTTGCTGATGCTGTAGAAAAAGGCTGGTTATTTAAATGGCTGAAAAAAGATTTTAAAGGTAAAAAAAATTCTGATCTGTGGATACAATTTCTGGATGCATACCGAAAGCACAATGTTAAATTTGTATGGGTTAAAGGACACGCTGATAATTCCCTGAACGAAAAATGTGACCAAATGGCTGTGGAAGCTTCACTTAAATCCCGATTAAAGGAAGACAAAGGGTACCAGACTTAAAATTCGATTTTCAATTGTTCGTTTATCAGTCTGAAAGATCGCCGGTGATACTTTGTTAGTCCGTAACTCGCAATAGCCTGCCGGTGTTTTCTGGTGCCATAACCCTTGTTTTTATTCCACTCATAATAAGGATAGTCATAATGAATTTTTTCCATATACTCATCCCTGTAAGTTTTAGCCAGTACTGAGGCTGCGGCAATTGAAAAATAACGCCCGTCTCCTTTTATTATGCATGTATACGGAATACCGGACTGCGACCGGAACCGGTTACCGTCGATGATCAGGTGATCAGGTACAATTTTTAATTTCTTTATTGCCCGGTCCATAGCTAAAAATGATGCATTAAGAATATTGACCTTGTCTATTTCATCATTAGAAACCATCTCTGTTGCCCATGCAACCGCACTATTTTCGATCACCACACGAAGCTTAAGCCTTTGTTCTTTTGTGAGTTTTTTAGAATCTGTCAATAGGTCATTTTTAAAATTTACAGGCAAAATTACTGCAGCAGCCACCACCGGTCCTGCCAGGCATCCACGGCCGGCTTCATCACAGCCAGCCTCCACAATTCCTTTTTTAAAATATTGCAATAAAATTGTCTTAGCCATTAAACAATTACTGAAGTACTTTTTCAATGCTTATCCACAGAAGTTTTGCTGTTTTATCCCAACTGAATTTCTTCTGTTGTTCAAATCCCTTTTCGATCAATGATCTTCTTAATTCCGGTTCATTTACTATTCTATACATCGCCTTGCTTATCTGTTCTGTGTTATGCGGATCTGCATATAAAACAGCATTGCCACCCACTTCCGGCAGTGAGGTGGTATTAGAGCATATAACCGGAACGCCGGCACGCATGGCTTCGATAACAGGAATTCCGAAACCCTCAATAAACGGTACAAAAACCATAGCAAGAGCAGATCCTGTGATATAGTGTAATTCATCTGTTGTAACCCTTCCGGTAAAAATAACATCATGCATATAACTCATATTTTTATAAGTTACATTCATTGCACCCGTTTTGTACATTTTCCCTCCCACGATAACCAATTTTATATCATTGATATTAGTACCCTTAAAAGCATCAAATGCTTTTAGCAATCCGTTAATATTTTTTCTTGGATGCAAGGCACCCACAAAAAGAAAGTACTCGTGTCCGCCAGTTAATTTTGCCAGTAAAAGCTTCTTCTCCTCCTGAGAAACAGGTTGAAAAAGATGGTTGATCCCATCATACACAATATCTATTTTATCAAAATCGACTTTATAAGAACGAGTTATGTCTTCTTTCGAATAATATGAAACCGTTGCAATACGTTTTGCCTTCCTTGCAAACAACGGGAAAAAATGATTATAATATTTTGCTTTCAGCCAGGGCAGGTCAGTAGGACGATGCACAAAATTTATATCGTGAATTACAGCAAGTTGTGAAACACGGGTACTCAGAGATAGATAGCCATCCGGGGACACAAACAGATCAGCTTTATATTTTTTCAGGATTCGTGGAATCTGAAATTCAAACCAAAAATACCACAATGCAGGATGCAGTGTCGGGGGCCAAAGTACAACCGGTGTAATATTATGACTAAAAATAAAATCACTATGATACGGCCGGTCAAAAATAAAAATAAACCGGTGTTCCGGATGATCGATAGTTATACGCTTGAGCGTTTCCAGTGTAAACCAACCAATGCCTTCCAGCTTATCCTTCAAGAGCAAGCGGGTATTAACTGCAATAACCATAAGAAACAATTCAATTTTGTGTAAAAGTAATAAGTCTGATTAAATAATTATTATTTTTATCCGTTCAATATAAAGCACTAAAACGATAAAAACCAGATTTTGAAACGCAAATTTGTTACAAATCTCATATTACTTATTACCCTCAATATTTTAGTCAAGCCATTTTGGATCTTTGGTATAGACCGGACAGTTCAAAATATGGTAGGTGACGAAAGCTACGGTTTATATTTCGCCTTATTCAACTTTTCCATGATCCTTAATATGTTACTTGATGTCGGCATTACAAATTACAACAACCGTAACATAGCACAGCATAATTTTTTACTCCCCAAACATCTATCAAACATAGTCGGTTTAAAATTAATATTAGCTGTTGTCTATGCAATTTTCAGCCTGCTTATCGCCCTGATAATAGGTTATAACAAAGTACAGTTTCATTTGCTTTTCTTCCTGATAATAAATCAGTTTCTGATTTCCCTAACCTTATACCTTCGCTCAAATATCAGTGCATTACATCTTTTCCGGATTGACAGTCTTATTTCTGTACTTGACCGTACTTTAATGATCATTATTTGCAGCCTCCTGTTATTCACCAATATTTTACATGGTCAGTTTAACATCTCTTGGTTTGTATATGCACAAACACTGGCATATGCTATAACGACTATTATTACTTTCATGGTTGTTTTGAATAAATCAGGTAAAATAAAAATACATTTTAACACAAAATTTTTTCTGGTTTTTCTTCGCAAATCATACCCCTATGCATTGCTTATTTTGCTTATGTCACTTTATACCCGTGTCGATTCGGTTTTGCTGGAAAGGATACTTCCCGGGACTATTGGCAAAGAACAGGCAGGAATTTACGCACAGGCATTTCGTCTGCTCGACGCTGTTTCAATGATCGGTGTGCTGTTCAGTAGTCTTTTACTACCTATTTTTGCAAAGATGATAAAACTAAATGAACCTGTAGTTCAAATGCTTAAACTTTCCTTTGCTCTTCTGATGGTACCGGCGATAATTATTGTTGTTGCAAGTTTTTTATACAACAATGAGATTATGTCGCTGTTATATAAATCCAATACGGAACAATCCTCAGAAATCCTTGCTATACTTATGATCGGTTTTACTGGTATTGCTTCAGCCTATATCTTTGGTACCCTGCTTACTGCAAACGGAAACATGAAACAACTTAATCTCATGGCATTTTCAGGAGTATTACTGAATGTTGTATTAAATTTAATCCTAATACCCCGCTATCAGGCTCACGGCTCAGCATATGCCAACATGACCACGCAAATACTGACCGGTGCAGTACAATGTATTATTGCGATTATTATTTTTAAAATAAGACCCCGGTTAAAATATATCCTTCAGCTACTGTTATTTATAGGTTTTACTATTGCAATAGGAATAGCATCGAAATTTATTGAGAACTGGATTTACGGATTGCTAATAATGGTATTGGGATCACTTATTATTGCTTTTTTATCTAAACTCCTTAATATTAAAAATTTAATCGAAATTGTTTCTTATAAACAAAACTAAAAATCCAACAATTAAGGTATTACAAGAAAATGATGATTTTGAACTGGTGGCCGAGCTCAGCCATAGTCAAATCAAAAATTTTATAATTAACCAAATTGGCAAAGGGGGCAAAATCATCAAAATTTACATGATTTATCAGGCGTTAATGATCCTTATTGGTTTATTCTTTATAACACGTTCGCTGGTACTGGCATTGAGGGATAATTTATCTCCTTTGTTATTCACTATTGGAGGATTACTTATTACCTTCACCCTGTTAATAATAATTCATGAGTTATTGCATGGATTAGCATTAAAATTAGCAGGAGCCAGGCATGTAACCTTCGGAGCTTACCCAAAAAAATTCATTTTCTATTCAGAAGCTGATCGTCATGTATTGAACCGTCGCCAGTTTACTTTTGTAGCATTAACTCCTCTGTTTGCCGTAAAAATTATTTCCTTAGCTGCCATAATAATGTATCTGAATCATCCTTTCTTCTATTTACCAGTACTTATAATGAGTGCACACAGCCTCTTCTGTGCCGGTGATATCGGAATGCTTTCATTTTTTTATTATTATCGGGATTCTGAAATTTTTTCATATGACGTAAAAGCTGAAAAAAAAAGTTACTTCTACAGAAAAAAAATTATTCAGTTTCATCATTGAAAAAATATGCCTTTATCCCTTTAACCCCCGGACGAATCTTAAAGACACCCCCTGAATTGGGATAGTTGTTCAACTCTTCTTTACTGGTGCCCTGGCGTGCAGTAGTAATATAGAGTGTTTTCATGTCCTTATCTCCGAAAGCGCATGAAGTGACATTTTTTGCAGGAACTTCAATAGTACGCAGAAGTTCACCTGACTCCGGGTTCCAGCAACCAACTGCCGACCCGCCCCACAGAGCAATCCACAGGTTTCCGTCAGCATCTATAGTCATGCCGTCAGGTGCGCCAAAATCTGCAGGCACTTGAACTGCTATTTCAGGATTACTTATTTCGCCGGTAGCATTATTGTAATCATATACCATTACTTTTCTTGTAGGAGTATCTATATAATACATTTTATCCTTTTCAAGCGACCAGACTATACCATTCGAAGTAGTAACATTATCTATCATTTTATGAATAGTACTATCAGGATCAAGACGATACAAAGCACCTGCCTCTTTTTGGCCGATCATACTCATGGTTCCTGCCCAGAAACGTCCTGCAGGATCACATTTTCCATCATTAAAACGGTTATCAGGAATATCCTTCTCCGGATCAATGATGAAATTCTTGGCGCCGGTCTCAGGATCTAATATATAAATACCATTCTTTAAAGCAACAAGCATATTACCCGATTCAGAAGGCACTACAGTTCCAATCATCTGACCTGTAAACATTTCCTTATTGTTATTAATTGTAGGATTATAAAAATTCAAAATCTTACCATTTATATTAACCCAGATAAGTTCTCTGGTCTTATAATTCCAGATAGCTCCCTCACCTAACTCCGATTTTGAATCAATAACCAGTTCAACCTTCTCGTTATCAACAGTAGAACAGGCTGCAAAAAAAATCACCAATAAAAAAACAGTTAAATTTTTCATATACATTATATACTTTCAATTAATTTTCTCATAATAAGTGTCATGTCAGGTTCAGCATTCATTGCTGCATGCTGAACCTCTTCATGTGATATCTCAACTATCTGTCCCGGCACTCCACTATCTGTAATGATTGAGATCCCGAATATACTCAATCCCATATGCTTCGCAACAATAACTTCCGGTACGGTGGACATTCCAATTATATCACCTCCCAAGAGGCGGAACATTTTATACTCCGCCGGCGTTTCGTATGCAGGCCCCTGCACACTAATATAAACACCCTCCCTTAAAGGTATGTTATTTTCAAGAGCTATCAGTCTGGCTTTATTTCGAAGGTGTTCGTCATATACTTTACTCATGTCAGGAAAACGGGATCCAAGTTCACTATCATTTGCCCCGTAAAGGGGATTTTCAGGCAAAAAATTAATATGATCACTAATTATCACAATATCCCCCACCTGCCAGTCCGGATTCAAGCCTCCTGATGCATTGGAAACAAACAAATGGGTAACTCCTACAAACTTCATAACCCTTACGGGGAAGGTAACCTCTTTCATAGTATAACCTTCATAGTAATGGAACCGGCCTTGCATTGCCAGTATCCTCCTGTTGCCCAGCCTACCATATATCAACCGTCCGGCATGCCCGTCAACCGTAGAAACTGGGAAATCAGGTATCTCTTTATAAGGTATCGAATCGATAATCTCTATTTCCTTTACCAATCCGCCAAGGCCTGTGCCCAGAATAACGCCTACTTCAGGACTAGCCTTGAATCTTTCTTTCAAAAAGTTCGCGGTTGCTTTTATTTTCTTCAACATAATTTAATATCTTTTTATTGAACAAGCATTCTTCACCATCAAGAAATTCTATTTCCACAGGCAAATAGTAAAGCGCCTCTTTAAAATCCCTGCCAGGATCCGGTATATCTGCGAAGCGAACTGCATCTTTCTCCGTAGTAATAATTATTTTCTTTTCCTTATTGATTTTATCAAACCTGGACATAATTGTATCGATATCTTTTTTAGAATAATTATAATGATCCGGAAACGATATCATATCTGCTCTGCCTGCAAACTGCTTTAGATAATGAGGTATCAAATGTGGAGACGCTATCCCTGCAACTATAAGAATACCATAAGAGTGATCTGTGTAGAAATCATTTTTTGCTTCAATATTCGAATATACAGCTTTTATTCTCCCATAATTAAGAGTAGTAAAAAAAAGATTCTGGTAAGGTTTAAGCTTTATATCTTTTTGTAATATCCGGCGCATGATGGGAGTAATCTCAACGGCAGGGCATTTGGTAAAAATAATAATGTTAGCCCTGCGTATCTGTACTGCACCTTCCCTCAACCTTCCGGCAGGCAAAAGCATATCCTTATTTAGCGGTCTGTTATAATCAATAAGAAGAATATTAATCCCCGCTTTAATCCGGCGGTGCTGAAAAGCATCATCAAGTATAACAACATCGGGTGACCTCTTCGTGTCGGTATGTAAAAGCTTTTCAACTCCATGAACCCTGTTTTCACACACAGCAACAGTAACATCAGGGAATTTTTTTCTGATTTGAACAGGTTCATCCCCTGCTTCACGAACCGGCATATCGCACTCCACAAAGCGAAAGCCACTGGTTTTTCTTTTATACCCCCTGCTCAGGGCAGCAACTTCAAACTTATCTTTTAACAGCCTGATCAGATATTCCACGTGTGGTGTCTTGCCGGTGCCTCCGACAGTAATATTACCTATAGATATAACAGGTACTTTGAATTCCCTGGATTTTAAAATATTCAGATCATAAAAACGATTACGAAAATAGATGCCAATCCCATAAAGTAACGAAAAAGGATAAAGTAACAACCTAACCATTAGTAAGAAATTATTTTTATAAGTTCCCCTGCCTTGATATAATCCGAAAGTTCCAGATTATTAAGTAATGCAAGTTCATCCATCTGATCATTTGGAATATTATAAGACCTGAATACTTCAGCTACAGTTCCTGTGTGCTGTACCTGCCTCACTCTTATTCTTATGGGTTTTACATCAAGTTTTGAGGGTTCGGTCAACCTGTTAAAATTGATCATCGTTGATTCGAGCATTCTGAAAAAAGAGTTAAAATCAGCTTCAGCAGCCACACCATGGAAAACATAAACTTCATCCATATATTTAATGAAATAAGACAAAACTTTAATAACCTGCTGGCTACCGGTTTGCGAATTTTGAGAAACCTGTTGGGAAACTATTGCTACAGCAGGCATCCCATTTATTTCCGCCCTCTTGGAATCAAGAACTGACAGATTAAGATCGGTGAGGACGGCATTGGCTGCCTGTTCCGGATCGGACTGTTGTGCCAATGTAAAAATCATCATTGCCCTGTTATCAGGAGGAGCCATTTGTACCTGTAAAGGTGAATTTACTAATTTCCATCCTGCCGGAAAAGGAAATTTAAATTTCATTTCCGGATGATAAAAAATATTTCCCTCAACATATCCCTGTCGGGGATCTTCTCCATAAACTATTCCGTCAATCATTCGAAGATAATTATTCTGATTAACAGTCCACGTAGTAAAATCCAAGCTGTCCCTCCATACTTCAGACAGACGATTAACAGTATTATACCGGTCGCCGGGATCCGGATGCGTCGATAAAAAAGTAGGGACACCTCCCTGATCAGCCTCCAAATTCATTTTTTTCAGCACATTAAAAAAATCAGCCATTTCACGGGCATCATAACCTATACGTGATGAGTATTCAACACCCAGGCGGTCAGCTTCACGTTCATTGTCGCGACTAAACTTCAGGAATAAAAGTTGCATGCCTTGCATAGCATAACCTGCAAAATCACGAAATTTTTCCGAAGCTATCATTCCTCCTATCAGCAACAATTGTCCCAGTTGTTGCTTACTTTGCTGGCTAACGGAGTGCCGGGCGGTGATATGGCCCATTTCATGACCCAAAACACCCATTAGTTCAGCCTCATTATTAAATTGAGCAAGTATACCACGTGTTAAATAGATATAGCCGCCGGGAACAGCAAAAGCATTTACCACAGGAGAATCTAGAACCCGGAAATGATACTCAAGATTAGGACGATGTGAAATTTTCCCCATTTCAGTACCCTTTATACTGATGAATTCATTAAGACCTTCGTCAGGATAAATTCCAAAAGTAGAAATGACCTGCGGATCATATTGTTTACCCATTGCAATTTCCTGTTGTTCCGACATAAGCATTAATTGCCGTTTTCCCGTTACTGGATTTATTGCACAGGATGGAATCATAATAAGAACAACCGATAAAAAAATTGGAATAATTATTCTTTTTGTCAGTTTCATAATTACAGTATTTTTGAATTATTAAATATCGGAAATTATTTTGACAATGAAACGAGCATAATTATAAAATCATAAAAGAGTATAATTAAAACTTATGTGAGTTACATTTCACAGCTTATAAATAAACAATTTTAATGAAATGAGAATAGTAGTACTTGACGGATTTACCCTTAATCCCGGAGACCTGAGCTGGAAAAGTATTCGGAATTTGGGCGAACGCGCTATTTACGAACACACTCCTCATGAAAAACTGTTGAACGGTCTGCTGGTACCCAAGCGATTTTTACCAACAAAGTTGTCTTCAGCAAAGATAATTATGATCCGATTTCTTCGGAAAGTCTGTTGATAAGGTTTTTCAGTTTATCGTCGATTTCTCTGTGCAAATCTTTTTGTCCGTATTTTCTGCTAAGAGTAAGCATATTCTGAATATGTGCTATTTGCCTGTTCTGTTCTTGCTGGACAACACCTGCAAATCTCTCCGGAAGAGAAAGGTAATAATCAAGGACAGCAAAACTATTATCAGCCATTTTCATCACCTTATCCTTTCCCTTCTCAATCGCTCCGGCACGGAAATATTGTTCTGCTGCCGGAAAAGAATCAAAGCTCAGAGGAATCCGTTTATCGGGAAATAGCTCAAACATTTTATCAATGACTTTCACCGCTTTCTCCTTTTTGCCTTCATCAACAAGCTCTTTGGCCAGTCTTGCAAACATATATCTCGCCTGTATAATTTTTATCTCTTTTTTGTTGTATTCATCCAGAAAAACATCGGGATCGTTTACATTGCCCCACACAAATTTATTCATGACATTATCATACAGAATATCAGTATTTACATGTCCGGCATATATCCCCTCTGTTTTTGTTTTTACGGGTACTAATCTGTAGGCAAGTCCTTCGAACTGCAGCCAGTCTATGAAGAAAATATTATCTGTATATAAGAGGCTGTGAGCAACATATATTGGTCTTTCCCAATCATTTGCAGCAATAATATTCAATACGGCCATTTCACTTTTATTAATATAACTTTTGTCGATGTTGAACTCAACACGGTCAGAAATTAATGCAATATCTTTTATGTGAACAGTACCGTTTTCAATAACCTTTTCTTTATCAACAGGAATATAAAAATTTTCAGAAGGCAGGTAATCGATGAACTGTCCATTTCTCATCTTTACCTTTGTCCGTTCATCATCACTTCCAAGAAATGCCATTGCTTCACTAAGATCAACTGAATTTTCAATTCTGTCACGCACGAAAACAGCATCTCTGTTACCTGTATAATACTGTTCTTTACTGAATGAAAACGGAACAGGAGCTGCCTTGTTCGAGGGCATGCAGTGCTGACTTATATACCAGTCCATACCCAGATAACTGAGATTAATAATTTTTATGTCAGGACGCACACCTTCCACCTCTTGTACATACCAAAGCGGAAAAGTATCATTATCCCCATAAGTAAACAAGATTGCATCTTTAGCACACGACTCCAGGTAATTTATAGCATAATCCCTCGTCATAAAGCGGCCGGAACGGTCATGATCATCATAGTTCTGAGATATTAATATTCCCGGCACAAGAATCAGTGAAGCAAGCACAACCATGATTGCACCATAGAACTCTTTTATGACTTTTTTTATCACATAAAAAAGTGCAGTAACCGCCATACCTATCCATATAGCGAAAGCATAAAACGATCCTGCATAAGCATAATCTCTCTCCCTGGGCTGTATAGGTGTTTGGTTAAGGTAGACGATAATAGCGATACCTGTAAATATAAACAATGTCATTATCACTGTAAAGCTCTGTTTTCCCCTTTTCCCCCGGTTATATTGATAAAACAAGCCGATCAGTCCGAAAAGCAGAGGCACAAAGTAATAGGTATTTTTAGAAGGCCGGCCTTTCATAAAATCAGGTAATTTTTTTTGGGGTCCGATGCGAAACTCATCCAGAAAATCTATTCCGCTGATCCAGTTACCATTCAAAAAACTGCCATGCCCCTGGACATCATTTTGGCGTCCTGCGAAATTCCACATAAAATACCGTAAGTACATATGCCCTAACTGATATGTAAAAAAGAACCTCAGATTCTCTGAAAATTTTGGTTTCATTACCTTTTTTATCGTACCATCAGCTCTGATCCTGACAGGTATGCCCTCTACCCTGCCCCAATCTTTATATACATCAATATGAGAAGAGTTCTTACTGTACATACGCGGGAAAACCGTCTGCAATTTTGGCTCATACAAAGTTCCGGCAGCTATGCTTCCGGTTTCAACATATTTACCATCAACCTTGTTAAATAACTTTTTTTCACCTTTTGAAGCAATGGCTGGTGCATTATAATAAGGACCGTAAAGCAAAGGGCGGTCGCCATATTGTTCACGATTGAGATAGCGCTGCAATGAAAATGCATTATCAGGATGATTCTGGTTCATAGGTGGATTTGCATCAGCCCTGATAAGAATAAGGGCAAATGAGGAATAACCTATAAAAATAACAATAATAGCATTAACAATGGTATTCCACAAGACTAATCTTTTCTTCCTCGTATAACGAACAGCCCATACCGAAGCTAATATTATCAATGCTATCAAAAATATAATACCCGAATTAAAAGGGAGTCCGAATCCATTAACAAATATTTTATCGAACAGGAAGGCTATTTGTGGAAATCCGGGTATAATAATATATTGTATTGCGGCGATAATTATTATTGTAATAAAAAATGTTAACAATAAACCCTTCCATGAAAATTCATATTTCTTAAAATAGTAAACAAGTCCGATAGCCGGAATGGCTAACAGATTAAGCAGGTGAACCCCGGTTGACAATCCTGTCAGATATGCAATAAGAATAAGCCAGCGGTTGGCATATTTCTCACCAGCAACATCCTCCCATTTTAATATAGCCCAAAAAACAGCGGCAGTGAAAAAGGATGATAATGCGTAAACTTCCCCTTCTACAGCCGAAAACCAGAAAGAATCAGTAAAAGCAAATGCCAATGATCCGGTGAGTCCGCTTCCGAATAAAACCAGATGTTCTGCAAGGTTCAGTTTCCTTACGGAAAACAATTTTCTGACAAGATGTATAATAGTCCAGTAAAGCAACATTACAGTAGCTGCAGCGGAAAAAGCAGAAAGCAGGTTAACCATAAATGCCACGTGGGATTTATCAGGGGCAAAAAGACTGAAAAATCTTCCCAGTATCATATGGAAAGGAGCACCCGGAGGATGTCCCACCTCTAATTTAAAAGCACTTATTATAAATTCGCTGCAATCCCACCAACTAGCAGTTGGTTCAAGGGTAATAACATAAGTAATCAGTGCAATCAAAAAGACAGTCCAGCCAATGATATTATTGATAGTATTAAAATGGCGCATTTACAAAAAACCTTAAATAGTCCGTCTATAAAGTCCGCTGGCTTCGTTATGCTTGTCCTCAAAATGGTCATTTACGACTAGTAAACTCACATTTTTCAGACTACGCAAGCCTTGCCAGCGAACTTTCTATTCCAGACTCTTGAGTATATGGATAGACACTAAATAACGGCAAATATACATTTTTTAAATAACGGGTAAATAAAATGCTGATTGTTTATCCTGTAATTATATTATACAGCTCCTGAATCTAATACTTTATCAATCATGATTATCCGGTTGAAATTTCGGACAAAAGGCTGAAGCAGGGTTGTCATAATCCTGCCTGTTACCCTGTCATTAATACCGGCCTTAAGGAAACCGCATCATACAATTAGTTAAGCGTAAATCCCATTCCCCCCCTGTAAATAAAGTCGGCCAATATAAAAAAAACAACAAACTATTCTGTAACAAAAAAAATTTATATTTTTGCACAGTCTTTGATAGAAAGACTTAAAATAAAAGTCTGATAACATCATGCTGAAGGAATTAAAGACTTTTAAAAAAATTACTTAAAAAGACTGACCCGTGGTGTAACTGGCAACACATCTGATTTTGGTTCAGAAGAGTCCAGGTTCGAGCCCTGGCGGGTCAACTAAAAAAGGAGCATAATTTTTTATGTTCCTTTTTTATTTTGATCCAAACTAAAAAGTAATCTATCCGGAAACAAAAAAATTGCAAGGGTTGGCTTATAGACAAACACCATTTGCATTTGATCTTATTTAATACTTGGCCATGCTATAATTAAAAGTTAAATAACACAGAGTGTCAGGATTAATTTGCATTAGCTTTTTGATTTATATAAAAATTCTTTCTATCTTGTAAAGAAGATAAAAAACTATTAAAATGACAATAGTTAAAACTTCTGGCGAAACCCATTTTCTTAAATATCTGACTTCTTTTTTTTCCATAGAAAATATCATCATTAATAAGCATAGCTCAGATACAGATGAACTTTCAGAAGATCTCCTGAAAAACCTTGCCTTAACTTACGGAGTTGGGCATGTAAAACAAATAATTAACAATCAAATCAGAAAGAGGGGAGGTTTATTCCCTGTTATAGTAAATGACATGGCACTTGTTCAACATTTCAGGCTTTTAACGACCAAGGAAGTAAGATTAGCTATGGCAATAAGTAAAGAAGGAATAGAGATAAAAGGTGGGGAAAAATCAGCTAAAGCTCATTTATTCTTTTTAATTGTATCGCCTAAGAAGCGTCCGGATCTCTATCTACGAATAATGAGCGCTATCCGTTCTATGTTAAAGGATAAAAATTTCATAGAGGACCTTATTAATAAAACTGACAAAAAAGCTATTTGGGATTTTATTGAACAAAAAAATGTAGTTATCCCGGATTATGTTGTAGCCGGGGACATTATGGTTCCTCCAAAAATTGTAATCAACGATACTGACAATCTGGAAAGCGCTATTGATCTTTTCGTTAAAACCCGCTGGCTTTGTATTCCGGTTGTAGATAAAGACGGTGATCTGGTGGGTGAAGTAACAATCCAGGAATTAATGAATGTCTGTTTACCAAGGTATATATTATGGATGGATGAGATATCACCTGTCCTGAATTTTGAATCATTCAGAAACCTGCTTTATAATGAAGACCATACTTGGCTTGATGAAATTATGAACAGGGAGATGGCTGTTGTTCAGATGAATGATCCTGCTATCAAGGCAGGAATAGAAATGACCAAATTATCTTTTAATCATGCTTATGTTCTGGATGATAACAGACTTGTAGGCATTATTCCGATTCAACAATTCATAGATAAAGTGTTAAGAGAATAAAAATGCAAACTAAAGATAATAAGCTGAGTTATTCCCAAATTGCAATACGTGGTGCTATCATGGTTGTGGTAAGCATACTTATGGGTTTACTTGCCAGTTATGCAGGTATGCATGAGGAGAGGCAGGTATTGGCTATTTCAATATTCACACTCATTATCTCCGCAACTTTAATGTTCTGGAATTTCAGACTTGCAATTGCATTTATCGGAATGGCAATTATTCTGGGAGGTAATGTAATCTCGCTCGAACAATTTATTAGCTCAGCCGAGCTGGACATAATTTTATTCCTCGTGGGTATGATGACTCTCGTTGGTGTGCTTAAGGACTTAGGTTTGTTCTCATGGATAATTCAGCTTGTAATTAGCATGGAACACATGACAGGCAGGCTTTTTATTATTACATTGATAATTATTTCAGCATTGATGGCAATGATTGTCGACGAAGTTACTTCTATTGTTATTATGCTAGCTCTTATTTTTCAGGTTTGTGACACACTTAAAGTAAAGCCTACCCCATATGTGATCATATCAGTAATTGCTACAAATATCGGATCGAGCGGTTCCATGCTGGGTAATCCTATTGGCATACTGATAGGAACCAAAGCAGGCTTTTCATTTATTGATTTCATTATATGGGCAAGTCCGATAATGCTTGTTTCATTATCAATCACTTTAATAGTAATATTAATCTGGTTCCGGAAAGACATTCACATGCTTACCGACAGACTGGAAAAGAGAAGAAAAATTCAGGCAGGATTGGGTCCGTTGATAGAGATACCATATAAAAAAGGCCTTATTATACTTGTTTCAGCTGTCACTCTTATTGCGCTTCACCATACATTAGAGGCAAAACTCGGAATTGAAAAAAACACTCTGCTGATTGTAGCGCCTCTGGCAATATCGGGTATATTGATGATATGGAAAAATGAAAGAGCGAGGCATTATATCGAATCAGAAGTAGAATGGTGGACGCTGTTGTTTTTCATGATGTTATTTGCTGTTGCGGGTTGTCTTGAAAAAACTGGCGTAACACAACAGATCGCAAATAATTTCACCGATACTTTCGGAAACAATCCGCTTGTTCTGACTCCCGTAGTGTTATTTATTTCTGCATTTGGATCTGCATTTGTTGATAATATTGTGTTCGTGGCAGCATTTATCCCGGTGGTCAATGAAATAGGATTAACTCCTTTGTGGTGGGCACTATTATTTGGAGGATGTTTCGGGGGTAATATGACAATGATAGGCTCAACTGCAAATATTGTCGCACTTGGAATGGTGGAAAAAAAATATCGCAAGCATATCACATTTTTGGAATGGTTTAAATTTGGTATTGTTATCGGAATGATAACTTGTGTTGTGGCGACCTTGTTATTACTGCTTATAATGCCTTTGATGCCTGCCGGTGCAGGATATTAAAATCATTATTAGCTAATAAAAAGACTCTTACTTGAATATTCAGGATCGCACGTCAGATTTACCTTTAATTTTCGCAATCCTGCCTCATCGCCGGGGGTGGGGATATGAGTAAGATGTACCTCACATCCACGCAGTGATTTTAGATTTTCCAATGCCATTTGAGCAGCTGGATTAGATAAAGCACTGATACCTAGAACTATCAATGTTTCATCCAGGTCAAGGCTTATCATTTTCCCATTCAAAATATTCTTTTTCAAATGTGTTACCGAATCAATTATGCTTTCAGGCAAAAGGTACATATTGTTAGGTATACCGGCAAGGTGCTTTGTTGCATTTAATATCAGGCTTGAAGATGCGTGCATCAGCGGCGAATTTTTTCCTGTTATTATCGTTCCGTCATGCAATTCAACAGACGCTCCGCAATAAATTCCTTCATTGCCTTTTCCTTTCCTTTCCGCATCCTTAGCCGATTCCCTTGCAGGGATTACTACTTTTCTGTCATTAACCCTGGCTCCTGCTTTATTCATTATTCTTTCCATCCTGTCAATTACCTCCTTATCAGCAAGGCCTAAAACATACTCCACAGCACACCTGAAGTATCTTCTGATAATCTCCTGGTGAGAGGCTTCCTTGATTACCCTATCATTAACAATGCCCGAACTTACACGGTTTACACCCATATCGGTCGGTGACTGATACATAGACGCCCCTCCCGTTATTTTTTCAATGATCCTTTTAAGCAAATGAAAAGCTTCTATATCACGATTGTAATTTACTACCTCTTTATCATAGGCTTTTAAATGATACCTGTCAACCATTACTTCATCATTCAAGTCAACAGTAGCAGCTTCATAGGCAATATTTACTTTGTGGTCTATAGGCAAATCCCACACAGGAAATGTCTCAAACTTTGCATATCCTGCCTTAACACCGTTTTTATAATCATGATATAAATTACACAAACAAGTGGCAAGTTTACCGCTGCCCGGCCCCGGACCTGTGACTATTACTATAGGATTCGTAATATTGATATATTTGTTTGCCCCATATCCCTGGTCACTTACGATCAAGTCGACATCAGTCGGATACCCTTTTGTCGGATAATGTAAATATACCTTTACTCCTCTTAATTCGAGCTTGTTCTTAAAAGCCTTTGCAGGAAGCTGATGCTCATAGCAGGTAATAACAACAGCAGTAACATCTAAACCCCATTCTCTGAAATCATCAATGGTTTTTAAAGTATCTACATCATAAGTAATCCCAAAGTCAGCCCTGACCTTTTTTCTTTCAATATCTCCTGCATTAATACAGAATATTACATCGATCTTGTCCTTTAAAATCTGCAAAAGCCTCATCTTTACATTCGGATCAAATCCGGGCAGTACTCTGGCAGCATGATAATCATACAGAATCTTTCCTCCGAATTCCAGATAAAGCCTCTGATTAAAACGGTTAACTCTTTCAAGGATAGCCGAAGTTTGCTCCTCTAAGTATCTTTCATTATCAAATCCAATATTTTTATTTTCATCCATTTGTCTGGCTTAGAAATTATAGATTGTTACAAACAATATTTATTTATCAAATCAAATTATTCATAAATATAATATCCCGAAAACAAAATCATTTACATTTTCTTCATCTTTTTATATCATAAAGTTACCTATTCGTATTTTTTCGAACAGCATAATTAACAAAACTTCAATATTAATAAAATTTTAAAACCCAAAAAATTTCTACGGAAGTATAGATAAATTTGACTATGTAGTTATGTAGCTAATTACCTGCATGTATTTTTTCAGCAGTTGACTTCTGTATTAATTGAATGGCAACCTATATATGAATCAGGTCTTACAAGATACTAACCTGTCTTTTTATTCTAAGTCATCAATATTTACCGATCTTTTCAGACAACTTACCGGAGATAACAACCATAACATAGATTTCATTGATATTGCATGTAAATTACCCAAAATAACTGAAAGGCAAATAAAAAAAACACATAATGTAATAATAATCCTATTCATGAAATTGATCATTTTACAAATCTTCCGTCATCCTTTGATTCCGGAAGTTTACCCACCTTATCCTTAAGCCAGCCTGTTTTTTCTGCATCTTTTACATCGAACTCCGGCACATAAGGTTTAATATCCAGTAGTGGAGTCCCGTCTATTATATCTATGTCCTTAATGTATAATATATTCTTCTCAATCCTGATTAGCCGTGTTACCGAGATTCCAACCGGATTCGGCCTTCCCTGACCCCTGATTGCAAATATTCCGCGTTCTTCATCATCCATATAGGGTTTAGCCAATAATTTAGCTCCCTTCGATAAATGAAAATGATATATTAGGATAATATGAGAAAATCCTTCCAAATCTTTTAATCCACGGGTATATTCCGGGAATAACTCAACAGTCCCCTTTATATTCTCACCCCCTGATGTTTGAATAGGAGTTCCTTCAGGATTTTTAAAAGGAGAGTGTATAATTCCAATTGGCTTATATATTATTTCACTCATAATCAAATACTTAGAATACAAAATTGATTAAACACTAAAAAGAACAGAAGTTCCCTCCCCCTTTTGCATTGACCAGATAATTTATTTCTGTTCTAAAAACAATTTAGTGTTTGTCAATAAAGTAAGGGGTCTGGTTTAGAAAATTCACTGACAGACCTGTAAATGTGAATTTACTAATCGTAAATGACCATTTTGAAGGCAAGCATAACGCGCAGTCAGCGTAGCTTAAGGACAGACTCTATTTAGTTCCAATTTTCTTATACCATAAGAAAGAACCTATCTTATAATATTGGTTCAATAATTCCGGATTTTCTATCATTTCCTCTTCAGTATAAGGATAATGCGGGACAAGCAAGTCATTGTATGGCTGCCAGTTTGCAGGAGTAAACAGCTTGCTTGTTTTAACGGTTTGCAGAGCCTGAACGGTTCTGATCATTTCTTCAAGGCTTCGTCCGACAGCTAATGGATAAAAGGAAATTGATTCAATATTATTCTCGGGTCCTATTATAAATACTCCCCTGATTGTCTTATCGCGACTTATATCGTCATGTATCATTCCATATAATCTGGCAACTTTTCCATCCCGATCATCAATAAAAGGAAATTTTATCTTAACGGGTAACGCTCTTTTGCTCAAAATCTCTTCCATTGATTCTTTCCATTGCTGATGGTGTTTTTTGTCATCAACTGACAAAACAGCTACCTTAACATCAATATCTTCCATCTCGTCCTGTATCAGTGCAAGGTGCAGAATTTCATGTGTACATACAGGAGTAAAATCTTTGGGATGACTAAACAATATTTTCCAGCTATCACCAAAATCTTGTGGAAAATTCAATTCCCCGTTTGTTGTTTCAGCAGTAAACGAGGGTGCCTGAGATCCGATCATCGGAATACTATTTTGTTTTCCGCGCTGAGCATATAACGAGTTCACTGTCAAAAAAAGAATGAGACATATAATTACTTTTGCTTTCATAATGCGATTATTTAATTAAAACACAGCTTTACAACAATAACTACGTATAAATACACAAATATGTAAAAAATGTTTATATTTTAACATTAATTAACAAAAAACTTCAATTTTATATTTGGATCAGTCATAACAAATGATCATAAATTAAATAATTCAAGTTACTTTGTTTATAATTAGAAAAAATAATTACGGAATATGATCAAAAAAGGAAAACCTGAAGTAATTAAAGAAATCACCTTACATGATCTTGATACTGATTATTTCATCAGTAATAGTATAGAAGAAATAAAAAATTCAGTAGGGGACGGAATGGCAATAAATGCATTATCGGGCGGTGTCGATTCATCTGTTGTCACTATGCTTGGACATAAAGCTCTTGGCAATAAACTAAGGACCATTTTCGTAGAAAACGGCCTCATGCGGAAAGGTGAACCTGAACAAGTTTACAATCTATTTAAAAATCTTGGAGTAGAAGTCGAAATAGTTGATGCACGAAATGAATTTTTTGATGCGCTTAAAGGAATAACTGATCCGGAGGAAAAACGTGAGGCTATTACCCAGACATTTTATAAAAATATATTTGGCCGTATCGTGCGGGAAAGCAATGCAAAATTCCTTTTGCAGGGAACTATTCTAACCGATATTGATGAAACAACTGCTGGGATAAAGAGGCAACATAACGTTTTTGAGCAATTAGGTATTGATCCGCAGAAAACCTTTGGTTACAAGATCATTGAACCACTCATCAGACTGCGGAAGGATAGTGTAAGGAAAATTGGGGAAGAACTCGGACTACCGAAAGAATTATTTGACCGTATACCATTTCCGGGACCGGCACTTGCCGCCCGCGTCATAGGAAAAGTAACTGCCGAACGTATTGAAACAGTACGTAAAGCAACTGCTGTTGTTGAACGATTGCTAAAAAACAGCGGAGCTTTTCAGTACCTGGCAATTTTACATGAAGACCGGGTAACCGGTATGCACGAAGGCAAAAGGGATTTCGGCCAGCAAATCGAAATACGCTGCTGGGAAAGCAGGGATGCCAGAACAGCCTCTCCCACTAAGCTCGAATTTGATGTACTTTACCAACTGGCTGATGAAATAATCAACAATGTGCCGGGAGTGGTAAGCATTACGTACAATATAGCTTCCAAACCTCCATCTACAATCGAAGCAATTTAGAAGTTTAAAGTACAACTTTCGCCAACCTCTTAATAAGATGGAATCCTTTCACGGTATTTAAGGTAAGGGATAACATCCTCATTTTTAAGTCCTGTGGTTCCGTCGTATTCGATTATAACGACAGGAACACCTGTAAGCTGCACTGCAACCCATCTTTCGGATATAACTTCCGAACATAAATGCCAGATAAGCATTTATAGCGGTAGATAATGAAAAATCATAAAATTTAATTGCTACACTCTAATTTATGTTATAAGTTCAGTATAAAAACTAAAATCTTTATTTATAAAACCTTTATGTCCTTTATAACTAACTGAATATCAAATTTTATAAATTTTTTTAAAAAAGTGCGAAACCCCTTTTTATACCAGACTCACGTTATTATCATAACAAAAAAAATGATGTAATAATCTGAAATGAATTAATAATTACTATTTTCACATATGCAAAAAAAAGAAATCTTTAATATTCCAAACTATCTGTGTTCATACAGGATAATAATGTTTCCGGTTATCATGTATTTTGCTTTTACAGGGAAACAGACTCTTTTTGTCATATTTTTTATAATTAACCTACTTACTGATATAGCCGACGGTATTATTGCACGCGAACTCAAAATTGAATCTGATTTTGGAGCCAGGCTCGACTCAATGGCAGATAACTTAACTTATATACTGGCATTTACAGGAATATATATTTTTAAATGGGAAGATTTTGAACCTCATAAAGTCAGTTTTTTAATTTTTATTGGTTTCCTGGTATTTACTGTTATCCTGTCGCTTATAAAATTTGGAAAGTTTCCCAGTTTTCACTTGTATTCAACTAAAATTGCCGGATATATTGAGGGAATATTCTTTATTTGCCTTTTTACTGCTGGTTTCATTACTCCATTCTATTACTTCATGATTGCGTGGGGAATAATGGGAGCAATAGAACACATAGCCATTCAAATGACAATTCAGAAAATGAGATCTGATGTAAAAGGTCTTTATTGGGTAATAAAAGAAAAAAATACAAACAAAAACCTCCATAAATCATAATAAACTATTTGCTATGATTTTCCACTCTATGTTTGAGTATAATTATCTCTGGTTACCCCTACTCGGCTTTTTAATAGGATTTTTAACGTCTCTGATTGGTGGCGGAGGTGGATTTTTCTTTATCCCAGTTCTGATTTTAATATATAGTGTTCCGGCACAGATAGCCGTACCCACATCTTTGGCTGCCAGTCTGCCAATATGTATTGCAGGTTCCGTCGGACATTACCGTCAGGGCAACATTAATTTGCGGGTAGGATTAATATTTGCATCAGCAGGCATTATAGGGGCTATTTCCGGGGCAGGACTTACAAGTCTTATTACACCCGAACAGTTAAAAACCAGTTTTGGTATATATTCTATTTTGATAGCCCTGCATATGATCATTAACAATTGGAGGGTAAAAAAATCAAATACTTATGGGGGAGATAATCATGACAAGCTGAATTTTAAAAAAATAACCAAAAGTTCCGTATACGGATTTTTCTCCGGGATAATTACAGGTACCTTTGGAACCAGCGGAGCCGCACCGGTATTGGCAGGATTATTTACTATGCGAATGCCGATTAAACTAGTGATAGGAACATCTCTTCTGGTAGTTCTTGTTAATGCTGTTTCTGCATTGGGAGCTCATTTTCTGGTCGGTAAAATAGACCTTACCCTCGTTTATTTCCTAACAGCAGGCACAATAATCGGGGCTTTAACAGGACCTAAACTCCTCGCAGGTATAAAAATTGGCAGCAAAGAAGGACCTATCAGATATTTATATGCTTTGGGAATGATAATATTTGGTATAATAATCATACTAACATAATGATAAGAACAATATATTTAATAATAGTTGCCTACTTCCTGCTTGGGGGAGCTGCATTTTATTTTATCAACCGTAATAAAGAATCAGCGGAAGCGAAAAAAAGCTGGACAAAATTTATTTCATACTTAGTGATCATTCACATTCTTTTTTTCAGCATAGTTATCAATCCCCTTATTTTCCGCATTCTCTCAATAATGATTATTATAATGGGGCTATTTGAACTTTTTAAATTATTCAGAAATTCTGATTATAAAAACAAACGGTTCTTTGCTATATCTTTAATCCTTTATATATTATTATCCACTGGATTTTACTTTTTCAGTGGAATGGAAAAAGAAATGATTCTTTTTTCCTTCCTAGCCCTCTCCATTTTTGACAGTTTCAGTCAGATATCAGGACAACTATTTGGAAAGAAAAAAATTATCCCTGAAATAAGTCCCGCCAAAACGCTTGAAGGCTTGACAGGCGGAGCTGTAATTGCCGTTTTTAGTTCTCTTTTATTCAAAGGATTAATCGAAGAAGTACCGATAAATCCATTGCTTTTGTCAGCAGTAATCGTGGCTTTTGCATTTATTGGAGATTTATTAGCCTCCTGTTATAAAAGGAAATACAAAGTAAAAGATTTCAGCAACCTGATTCCCGGTCATGGCGGTTTTCTCGACAGGTTCGACAGTCTTATTGTCGGAGGTGCAGTTGTTGCTTTTATCGGAATATTCGTAAATTTATAAAATTAAATTATATTCATATGAATAACCAAATAGCATTAGCAATAATTTATCTAATTGGAATTTCCCTTCTGTTAGTTTTTAATGAGCTGATATACAGACGACTTGGATTAAAAGGTGAAATTACCCGCAAGTTTGCTCATTTTACGGCTACCCTCTCAACAGTTACCTTTCCTTATCTTTTTACTGATCATTGGTATGTTCTTGTTCTGGCTATATTTTTCTTCATATTATTATTCATAAGCCGGAATGGTACCCAACTCAAATCAATTCACGACATCAAGAGAAAATCGATCGGAAGTTACCTTCTCCCAATCTCTATTTATCTCACTTTTCTTATTTCCAATCTGCTTGACAATAAATTCATTTATATATTGCCAATACTAATACTTGCAATATGTGATCCCATGGCGGGCATACTAGGACTTAATTTCGAAAAGAATAACAAAAAAATCAGGTTATTTGGGATAGAAACAAAAAAAACCGTATTAGGATCGGGATCATTCCTGGCTTCCAGCTTTATTATAAGTCTTGTTGCATTATATTTCAACAGGATGGAACTGGACTTAAAGACTTTTTGGCTGGCATTATGTATTGCAATAGTATCCACTTTGGCTGAACTTATCAGTTGGAGAGGTTCCGATAATCTATTTATCCCTTTGAGCGTGCTGCTAATGCTGGTTCTTTTCCTGTGATTATATATTTTTAATGGCTTTAACATCAAAACAAAAAAAACGCATAGTATTAGCATCAAATCCAAAGGCTAAAGTAAATACACTGATTGCCATTCCTTATAATCCTTATGAACCAGAACCCTATCAGCGATGGACATTAAAAGGTATGTTAGACTTGAAAAAAGAATTGAAAGTAGCAGAAAAATTCTGGAATTTCTTAGGAGGAAAGGGAGCATACCACGACCTCATGGACTGTTTCGAAAAAGCAGGTATTGAATTAAGACATGAAACGAACATGAAATTTTTCATTCAAAAATTGCAAAAACAAGAATGAATAAATTTTATGTGAAAGCGACGGATGGAGCGGTTCCATCTGTCAAATTTAAATTTTTAGATTTTAGGAAAATTAAAATTTTTACAGATGAAATAGATGAGTATTTTTTAAGGTTCAGAAACAAATAGGATTGATAATGCATATGACATGAAAAAAATATTAGTAAGAGAAGAAAATATTTTAAATATACCTAATGTCATCAGTTTTTACCGTCTGGCAATGTTCCCGGTTATTTTGGTACTGGCAATTGCAAGTAACGAAAAATGGTTCGTAATTTTATTATGTATAAACCTTGTAACTGATATTCTGGATGGAAGTATCGCTAGAATATTTAATCTGAAAACCCGCTTTGGAGCAGGCCTCGATAACTTGGCGGACATAGGCACTTATGTACTGGCCTTGTTTGGATTATTCCAGTTTAAATGGACTGATATTCAACCACATGCATGGTTTTTATATATATTTCTAAGCATTTTTGTGTTAAGCTATATTATTGCTTTTTACCGCTTTGGAAAGATACCCGGTCTTCATCTCTATTCAGCTGTTTCCGCCGGTTATATACAGGGTACTTTCTTTTTTATATTGTTTGTATGGGGATTCTTTCCATGGATGTATTATCTTGCTGTTGGCTGGGGGATAATTGCATATATTGAAAAAATTTTTGTACTGCTAAAGCTTGATGATATCAAATCAGGCGTAAAAGGATTATACTGGCTTCTTAAAGAAGAAAATAAACAGATATAATTGCTACAATTCCGTAGCAAAATAATTTATATTTCCTTTCTTTTATAATATTCAACCTTCCCTTCTAATGCAATATCTTTAACTTTATCTACCAGAGCCATCCTTTGCTCCTCTGAGAGCTTTTTAAATGACCGGGCAAGTGCAATTTTTTCCCGCATTAAAATTGCATTTTCACATCCTGCAATAAGAACCGACACAGGCAGGGACCACACAAAATGCATCGCTTCTTTTATAGTCAGATAATTAGGAATTATTGGATCATCAGATGTCCATTTAGCTCGTTCTTTTTTAGCAAAAAATCTGCCATCCGCGAGAGATTTAATTGACATTATCCCGATATTACGGTCAACAGCTTTGGGTATTACATTTTCAATAAAGCTGAAATAAGACTTATCAAGTATATTCACCGGCATTAGTACCCCATCATAAATATCAATATCCCGGGTTACATCCAGCATATGAGCATGGGCAAAAGGATTTTGATGGCCGGTGAAACCGATATATTTTATTTTACCTTGTTCTTTTGCTTTTAGAAGTTCATCAAGAACTCCATTTTCTATACGATTATCCACATCCTCTGGTGTACGAATGGAGTGAACCTGATATAGGTCAATCTGATCAACCTTTAATCTTCGCAAAGAACCTTCGAGATGCTGCCGGACAGTATTGGCATCCGGTCCGGTGGTTTTAGTCATTAAAAAAATCAAATCACGGTACTTTGGTGTTAGGTATTTTCCATAGCGTTCCTCGCTGACTCCGCGGGAATAACTTTCAGCAGTATCGAAAAAACGTACTCCGCCTTCCAGAGCTGCTTCTATCACTTCCTGCGCATCGCGTTCAGTAGTCCAGCCGATATGGAATCCACCGCTACCAAGCATAGTTACAAATTCTCCTGTCCTGCCAAATCTCCGTTTAGGCAGAACTTCTCCCAAACGGTCGGTGCCGTTATTCCGGCCACCTCCTGTACATTTGACCGATAAACCGGCAGTTAAAGCTGCTAGTGATTTCAAAAATGTTCTTCTGTCTGCTTGCATAACTTAAATTTAATACTTTTTATTGTATCTTAATATAAACAATTTTTATCAAAAATTTTCTATTTTATGCAATTATATTCATAAAGGTTCATTATGGATTAACTCTATCTAATCATTTTAATACAAACCTGATTAGATTCATTAATAACTCCGTTTTCAAAATCGGTAAGATTCTGAATCGTGGTTTGAGCTATCTGCGTTAACACGATATCCGTAAAATAAGCTTGATGAGCTGTTATCAGAACATTGGGAAATGTCATCAAACGAGATATTTTATCATCGAGTATGACTATTTCCGATAAGTCCTTATAGAATAACTTCTCTTCCTGTTCATACACATCAATCCCCAGATATCCTATATGACCTTCCTTTAAAGCTTCAATAGCAGCATCAGTATCAATAAGTTTTCCTCTGCTGGTATTAATCAGCATAACACCCCGTTTCATGAGCTGTAAAGAATTTTTATTAATCAGCCGGTTTGTCTCCGGGGTAAGCGGACAATGCAATGATATTATATCGGAAATCTTAAACACCTCTTCAAGAGGATAATATTTCACGACATCATCCTTTAATGATTCATCAGGATAATTATCAAAAGCTACAATATTACACCCAAAACCTTTCATTATCCGGGCGAATGATCCTCCAATCCTCCCTGTTCCGATCACTCCAACAGTTTTCCCTTTGAGTTCGAAGCCCGAAAGCCTTTCAATAGAAAAATTCCCTTCACGAACCCTGTTATAAGCTTTATGCGTTTTCCTGTTAAGAGCAAGAATCAGTGATACAGCGTGCTCTGCAACTGTAGTCGGTGAATACCCAGCAACTCTGAGGACTTTTATGTTATTATTACATGCACTTTCAATATCAATATTATTAAAGCCAGTACACCTTAATACTATCAATTTTACGTTTAATTCAACCAACCCTTCAATTACCTCTTTTGTCAGGGCATCATTCACAAACACACAGACAGCATCAAAATTTTCTGCCAATCTTATGGTTCTTGGTTTCAGAGATGTTTCAAAATATACCAATTCATGTTTCTTCTCACTATTGGCCTTATCAATATATTCTATATCATATGGCCTTGTGCTGAAAACTGCAACTTTCATTCTTTTAATATTTTATAATTATTTTACCTAATAGAACTTGATATTCTAATTTTTAGCATATATGAGCATTATTTCATGACTCATATGAAAATAAATTAACCAATAATCCAGGTAAACCACGCTTCCTAACTGACTACGTAATAATATAAAGTAATATTTCACTCCCGGATAAACTTATATTTTTACATCGTTTCCCGAAACCTGCATTCTTAATAAACTTAATCCTTGTTTAATATAAGAATTATAGAGGAATTTTGATAATTAAAAGTTATAAATGATTAACAATAATTCAAACAGCTTCGCGGAAATATTTATTGTATTAATTTCACTTTTACAGACTCAAATTTATTATAGATGTGAAGGAGAATTCAATTTTCGTTTACCTTTTCTGTTAAATCAAACATATAGGTAGTAAAAAAGTTTAATGCAGCCAATTTGTAAGGAGATAATATTCCATCTACAAAATAATATTAAAATAAACCAATGTTACGTTCGTTGCGAATGGAAACAAATGCCTGAACCTTCTGTGCTAACCATAATCCAATCATTGAACTTCTCCCCTATGATTTTTAAAGAAGGAATAAGATTCTTTTCAAAAATCCCATAACTAAAAGAATCATTTTCCCCAAAATGTTTTTGAATTAATCTGTTCAATTCTGCAACTGCTTCCTCTTTTCGAACTTAATAGTTCCATATCTTATACCGGTAAAATATATATTATTGTTGGCAACAAACCTGGAAGAACAAAAATTTTGACTATGACGTGTTTGTTTAGTATATTTGTACGTAATGATAATTTATAGATTATGGAAACAAAATTAACACTGAGATTAAATAATACCGTCATAGAGAGAGCTAAGTTATATGCTCGTAATCATAAGATTAGTCTTTCGAAAATGATTGAATCTTATCTTGATAGTATAACAACGCAAAAAGAAAAAGAGAAAAAAATTACTATAACTCCCCTCGTTGAGAGTTTAAGTGGAGTGATAGATTTACCAGCTGATTTTGATTATAAAAAAGAGTATCGTGATTATTTAGAAGAGAAGTATAAATGAAAAGAATATTCGTTGATACAAATATTGTGATTGATTTATTATCACGGAGAGAGCCCTTTTTTGAAGAAGCAGCGGTAATATTTTCTCTTGCAGATAAAAAGCAAGTCGAATTATCAGTTTCATCTTTGACTATTGCAAATACTAGTTATACATTGTTCAGACAAATGGATTCGAATAAAGCCAAATCGGTTTTAAGAAAGCTTAAGTTGATTCTTAAAATCTTGCCATTGGATGATAAAATTATTGGATTGGCTTTAAATGACGAGACTTTTTCAGATTTTGAGGATGGACTTCAATATTTTACTGCAATTGAGGATGAACAAGAAATAATTATAACAAGAAATCTTAAGGATTTTAAAAATTCAAAGTTGCCGACAATGACCGCAAAACAATTTATTGAAATGATTGAATAAGGCCAGTTGCCAACACACAATATAAAAGAGTTGGGGTTCAGTGGCTTGCGGGTCGTTGATTTTCGCGCCAGTGTTTTTCTCGGTGGATACAGACATGCTCCTAAAACCCAACCGTTTCATATTGTCAAACGTTATTAGACAGCCGGATTTTCTATAAATAACGGAGCATCAGGTCCAACGGGTATTCCCAGAAGCATCCATCCGATAAGTAAAAGTGACCAGATAACGAGAAAAACAATTGTATACGGCAACATAGTAGCGATAACCGTTCCAATTCCCGCTTTTGAGTCGTATTTCTGAATAAATGCCACTATCAGGGCAAAGTAAGACATCATGGGTGAAATTATGTTGGTGACGCTGTCGCCAATGCGGTAAACTACCTGTGTCAATTCAGGTGTCATGCCCAATAGCATAAACATGGGAATAAAGACCGGGGCCATTACCGTCCATTTTGCAGATGCACTTCCCATAAACATGTTAATAAATGCAGCCAGCAAGATGAATGTCAGCATAAGAGGAATAGGTCCCAATCCGGAAGCCGCAAGTAACCGGGCTCCTTCGATCGCAAAAATCAGTCCCAGGTTAGTCCATTTAAAATAAGCTACAAATTGTGCTGCAAAAAATACAAGAACGATATACATTCCCAATGTTTCCATGGATTTGGCCATTCCTTTCATGATATCGGCATCGTTCTTTATTGATCCCGCTCCAATCCCATAAGCAATACCGAGTAGTGCGGCAGCAAGGAAAATAATTGTTACTATACCATCCATGAATGGCGAATGCAAAAGACTACCCGTTTCCGGGTCACGCAAAAATCCTGCTTCAGGAACAGTTCCTGCCAGCAAAACAATTGTCATTACCACAAAAGTATAAAAGGCATATTTAAGCCCTTTTTTCTCTTCAGGCAAAAGTTTTTTTAATTCTTCAGGTGCTCTGGATTCCCGGTACGTACCAAGTCGCGGAGAAACAATTTTTTCGGTCACCCACGTACCCGCAAATCCAATTAATAAGGTAGAAACAAACATAAAATAATAATTACAAGCCGGATTGACGAGGTAATCCGGGTCAATAATCTGTGCAGCTTCCTGCGACAAGCCGGCCAGTAAGGGATCGATGGTCCCTAACAAAAGATTTGCACTGTAACCACCGCTTACGCCTGCAAACGCTGCAGCCATTCCGGTTATCGGATGTCTGCCCACTGCCATAAAAATAATAGCTGCCAGGGGAATGAGCAATACATATCCGACCTCACTTGCCGTATTGGAGAGTATTCCCGCGAAAACGATAACAAATGTCAGGATTTTTTTGGGAGATTTTAGAACCATAAGTCGAAGAGCCGTTCCGATAAAACCTGTACTTTCTGCTATTCCAATTCCAAGCATGGCAACCAATACTACTCCGAGAGGCGCAAATCCGGTAAAATTGGTAACCATTTCCATAAGGATCAGGTGCAGACCTTCAATGGTCAGCAAATTTACAGGTTCAATAATTTCTCCGGTTCCGGGATGTTCAACTGATAAGTTAAATAAACTGGTAATACCAGACAGAATGACCACCATTAAGGCAAATAACGCAAAAAGGGTTGCCGGATGCGGAAGAGCATTTCCAACCTTTTCCACGGTATTAAGTATTCTGCCTATTAAATTCTTTTTTTTCATTTTCAAATAAAAAACCGGCAGGAAAAAAATCCTGTCGGCAAATAAGGTCTTTGCAATTTTACAATTTAAAATTGTCAATTACAAATATCGCAAACTATGAATATTTTCTAAGATTTTTAACGTATTAATTTTTATACCTTTCTAAGTTATTACATAAGGTGGTTTTTTGCCTTTATAAGTAATAACACAAGGCGATTTTTATGCCTTTATCATGACCGGATATTTTTCCACATATTTCAGAAACCGACTCACACGAGGAAAATAATCCTAAAGTAACCTGAATGTAAATATGGTACATTTCAACTTTTTATTATTTTTGCAGCACAAAATTGTCCTGTGGTGTAATTGGCAACACGTCTGACTCTGGATCAGAAGAGTCCAGGTTCGAGCCCTGGCAGGACAAC
>CAZTAL010000008.1:0-64178 GCA_964611525.1 uncultured Prolixibacteraceae bacterium | reverse complement strand
TTATTTTATAAATGTCTAAAAATCAGTTTAATAAATTTTTTTAAATTTTCCTAAAAAGAGCGCAAAGCACCTTTTTAGACCAGACTCATTTATATTATTTAACATTCTTACAGCTTTAATAAAAGTTTAAAACTACTATTTCCGGTCAGAAAATAAAATTATTTTTGAGTATTCCATTATTTATTTATAACCGGTCACCATTCTATTTTTTGCAAATGTAGAAATAATGTTTTAATGAAAAAAAATAATTATTGAACTAATGTTTATTGGATCCGTATCATGATTTTTTCCTGTAAAGTAGTATTGCAAGACTTAAAAAGATGATTCCCAGTATAACCAGTGAAATAAATTCCTCAAAAAGATCGAAAAATCCGGAACCTTTCAGCACTATATTACGCATTATTTTCATAAAATAGAAGACAGGATTTATGAGGTCAGCTATTTGTGCCCAATGTGGCATACTTTCAACCGGAGTAAAAATACCCCCCATTAAAATAAAGACTATCATAAAAAAGAAATTCATAAACATGACCTGCTGTTGGGTATCAGCAAGAGTCGAAATAAAAAGTCCGAGTCCCAAAATCCCTATAAGGTAAACAGCGGTGAAGAAAAAAAGAAGCCAGAGGCTGCCCTCTACCGGAAGGTCAAATACAATCCATGCAATGATCATTCCGAAAGCCAGATCGAATATTCCTATAATCCAGAATGGTACTAGTTTGCCTACGATAAAGTGGTATTTTTTAACCGGAGTAACATTAAGCTGTTCTATTGTGCCAATCTCTTTTTCACGGACAAGATTAATTCCGGACATGAACATTCCAATTACAGTAACTAATATTGCAAGAATACCAGGAGCCATATACCATTTGTAGTTAAGTTCGGAATTATACCAGTATCGTTCTGTAATTTCTATTTGACCTGAAGGTTTAAATTCCGGTAAACCTTTCCATTCGGCAATTAGATTTTTATTGAAATCTCTTATAATATTTGCTGAATAGGAATAGATTAACTGTGCAGTATTGCCATCAATAGCATTTATAAGTAGTTGAATCTGTGTTTTATTTTCACGTACAAGATTTCGTTCCATGTAAGGAGGGATAATCAAAACCATATCGGCTTCGTCGTTTAACAGCATATCCTCTCCAATCTTCACGTCTTGCAGCGATTCTGTGATATTAAAAAAAGGTATGCCCTGAAACTTGGCCACCAATTCCCGTGAAAATGCAGACAAATCTTTATCTGCCACTGCGATATCAATTTTTTTCATTTCAAAAGTTGCAGCATAAACCAAAACCAGCATTTGTATCAATGGTACGCCGAAAATCATTGGTAGCAGAAACCGGTTCCGGAAAATCTGACGGAATTCTTTTTGAAGTATGTATGCTATTGTTTTCATCCCTGCTTTCTTATTTTCTTTCGAATTTTTAAATCACTAACTTATCCACATCATGCTGAAAGTCCCAGCCTGTAACGGATAAACCTCTATTCAAGTCTGATTTTGAATTTCTTCACGCTCACGCCAATAAAAAATATTGTCATAATAATTAATATCAGAGTTTCTTCCCAAATGAAGGAAATGCCCGTTCCTTTAAGCATAATGCCCCTGATAATAGTTATAAAATACCTTGCCGGCATGATATAGCTCAGCCATTGCAGTAACTTTGGCATATTTTCAATAGGGAAAATAAATCCTGATAAAATAATAGTTGGCAGCATTAAAACGATCATAGATAAAAACATAGCCATCATCTGGGTTTTTGCAGCAGTTGATATCATAATGCCCAGACACAGAGCCATGAGGATAAATAATATTGTTTCGAGTATTAGTAAAATGAAGCTACCTGTAATGGGGACACCGAAGACAAATCTTCCAATTAATACAATTAAAAAGGCATTTACGATTGAAAGCAATAAATACGGCAATACTTTTCCTGCGATTATTTGCAAAGGTTTCAGTGGCGAAGCCATGAGAATTTCCATAGTGCCGTGTTCCTTTTCCCGTGTTATTGATACTGAGGTCATTAAGGCCGATATCAGCATTAAAATTAGCGCCATTGTGCCGGGTACAAACATATAAGCGCTTTTCATATTTTCATTGAAATACATTCGTACTTCAGGTTCCACGGATAGCGGCATTGCAAGTCCGGGATGTAATTTATTAATATAGTCATTTATAATTCCTGAGGTATATGAAGTAACCAGTCTGGCAATATTCGGATCAGATGCGTCAGCTATAAGTTGGATACCGGCGGTTCCTTCCCTTATAAGTTTTTTACCAAAATTGTTATCAAAGACGATAACCTCTTTTACCCTGCCTTTTTTAAAGATTTCATCAATGCCATCTATGTTGTTCAGATTTTCATTCAGGATAAAATAGCCAGATGACAGTAATTTATTGGTAATATCTGTTGTCGCTATATCTTTAGAGGGATCATATATTGCAATATGTACATTCTTGATTTCATTTTTGATCACTGTTCCGAATATTAGAAGCTGTGCAACCGGAATACCAAATAAAATCAGCATAGTCCGCGGATCTCGAAAAATATGCAGAAATTCTTTTATTATGAAAGAGATTAATCGATTCATTCGTTATCTGAGTCTTAACTTGTTTTTCTTGCAATGTGCAGGAATACTTCATTCATATCCCTGGCATCATATTTTTCTTTCAGCTTTTGAGGTGTATCCAGAGCTTCAATCTTCCCTTCTTCCATAATGGAAACGCGATCGCAATATTCTGCTTCATCCATATAATGAGTAGTAACAAAAACAGTAATTCCGTTATCCGCTGCTTCATATATCATATCCCAGAATCTGCGGCGTGTAATCGGATCAACACCTCCTGTGGGTTCGTCCAGGAATACAATTTTTGGTTCATGAAAGATAGCTACCGAGAATGCAAGTTTTTGTTTCCAGCCAAGCGGCAGCCCTTCAATAAGTTTATTTTTTGCGTTTTCCATCTCGAGTTTCTTAAGGAGCCCTTTCATTTTTTCTTTTCTCCTTTTTGGCGGTATTCCATAGATACCTGCATAAAGCCGGATATTTTCCGATATGGTCAGATCTTCGTATAAGGAAAATTTCTGGCTCATATATCCGATATTTTTTTTGATTTTTTCGGCTTCATGGTAGATATTGAATCCTGCTACATTCAATTCACCCGAGGTAGGAGAGGAGAGGCCGCATAAAATACGTAGGGCTGTAGTTTTTCCAGCTCCGTTAGCTCCAAGAAATCCGAATATTTCACCTTCATATACATCGAAAGTCAGGTGATCATTCGCTACAAATGAGCCGAATTTTTTTACAAGGTTATTTACAGTGATAATTTTACTGTTCATGCCATTATATTTGTTATTACGCTGATCTATTCACTCGTACCATGTTTGCTTTATTCATTCAGGCAGAATTTGTCAACGAATTTTTTTCAACTTCTTGATTTTATTTGCGAATGCTCATTAAACAATAGAAAATACACTAACTTTTTTGTTTCATCAGGTTCATGAAGACATCCTCAATTCCAGGTTTAATTTCTTTAATTGCAATATTTTTATGATTTTTTGCCTTCAGATAAGAATTAATTTCATCGCTGTCAACTTCATCTTTCAGGCCTGTGAAATGTACAAACTGACCAAATGCAAAAGCCGATTCTGTTTTTTTATATTCACGTAAATCATTTATTAAGCGGTATATTTCATCAGAACGTATGCTAATAATTTTACGATGAAATTTTCCCGTTATGCCGTCCGGTGTGTCCACATCCAGAATTTCACCTTTCTGTATCAAAGCTACACGATCACACAGATTCGCTTCATCCATATAAGGCGTTGATATCATGATAGTAATTCCTTTTTCCCGGAGTCTTTTAAGCATTTCCCAGAATTCCTTTCGCGAGACGGCATCTACGCCTGTGGTGGGTTCGTCAAGTATTAATATTCCTGGTTTATGTATCAGTGCACATGACAATGCCAGTTTTTGCTTCATGCCTCCGGACAGTTGTCCTGCCCTCCTGTTTTTAAAAGGTTCTATCCGTATATATATATCCCGTATCAGGTTATAATTTTCCTCTACGGTAGTTCCGAAAACAGTAGCAAAAAAGTTAAGGTTTTCCTTTACTGACAAATCCTGGTATAATGAGAATCTTTCAGGCATATATCCTACAATTTTTCTGATTTTTTTAAAATCCTTCACTACATTTTTACCTTCCATGGTAGCTTCGCCCGAGTCAGGCAGAATAAGTGTCATTAAAATTCTCATCAGGGTGGTCTTCCCTGCACCATCAGGACCTATAAGTCCGTATATTTCTCCCTTGTTGATTTTAAGAGAAACTCCCTGAAGGGCAGGGGTGTCATAATATGATTTTGATATGTTATCGATATTTATCAATTTTTCCTGAATCTTGAGTTAATATTACCACCTGATCTCGCCAGGCATACCTATTTTCAATGTGCCGTCGTTTTGTACTTTTACCTTTATTGCATAGACTAATTTTACTCTTTCCTCTTTAGTTTGAATGATCTTAGGAGTAAATTCCGCCTCGGAGGAGATCCATGTTATTTTTCCTTCGAATGATTGATTTTCTTTTGCGTTTTTGTCGACAATTACTTTTACTTTTTGTCCTATCCTGATATCAGGAAGTTGTGCACCGGTGACATATACTTTTAGAATCATTTCATCAAGATCGGCAATTTTAAAGACAGCCTTCCCGGGTGAAGCCAGCTCACCCTGCTCGATATATGTTTCTATAACAGTGCCGTTTGCGGGTGACACAATCGTACAGCGATCTAACATGTCTTCTGTAGCCTGCTGTTGTGTTTCAAGTACATTAAGCTCTTTATTTACAGAAATAATCTGTGTTTTTGTGTGAGCAATCTGCTTTTCTATGACGGCGATTTGACCGTTAATGTCATCCAGTTTTTTTTGGGTAGCAGCTCCGTCCTTTACCATATCCTCAACGCGTTTTTTATCCACCACCATATTTTTTTTCTGTTCTTCCAGTATATCTATTTGTGCCCGTATGCTCTGTTTATTGGAATTCACTGCTTCCTTCTGTGCTTTGATCTGTTCAAGTTTAAGATGCAACTGGACGGTATCTGTAACTGCCGCCACAAATCCCCGGTCTATTTTCTGTCCCTTTTCTACATTTATCCTGATAATTTTCCCTGAAGATTCGGAAGAAACAATTACTGTTTCTGCTTCAAAATTTCCGAAAGCATCTGATCTTTCATCATTGGTTGAGCACGACGTAACCAATATAATTAGTGTAGTTGTTAAAAACAGGTTTTTCATTTGGATATAATTTTATCTGTTCCCAGAATTATTTTATATTTTTCTTTTGCTTCATGCAGGAAAATTTTATTCAGTTCGTGATTAAGTTTAGCTATTGTCTCCGATTGAAGTTCACTTATATAATCAGAAGAAGTGATAGTTCCGTTTTCCAGTTTTGATTCAGCTGCTTTTACAATTTTTGTTTTAAGATCAATTATATTTTTATCCTTTTTTAACTGTTTTTCGAATTTGTTTATTTGTTCTTTTTGTTGTGAGAGGAGAATTTTAATGTTTTGACTGAAGGTTTCCTGCTCGTGGCGTATCATTTGTTGCTGAAGTTGCAGTACCTGCTTTTGACGTGTTGTTTTTTGCCAGTCGAAAGGACTCCATGATAATCCTATACCTATCAGGTAATAAGTATCGAATTCATCATTGAGCATATTGAGTCCCGGTTTTCCATAGCCTGCCTGACCGAAACCGAAAATTTTAGGATTACGGCTTTTTTCCAGGACTTCCATCTGAGTTTCAAGGTGCGATATTTTGCCTGAAAACAGTTGTAGCTCGGGACGCAATATATCCGATCCGTATGTTACGGATGACTTGCGGAATTCCAATGTACTGTTATCCGGAATATCTTTGTCTGTTAGCAAAGAAAGAACCTTCAGAGCTGCACTTTTACCTGTTTGTACCTGAATTACTTTTTGTTCTAAAGTCAGAATTTCAGCTTCCAGGGAAAATGATTCTGTTTTTTCTATTACCTGATTTTCAATGCCGGACCTGATTGTTTCTAGTTTTTCCTTTAATACAGTCTTCTGAGCTTCAAGCACAGCTTTTTGTTTTTCCATGGCCAATGCAGTAAAAAAAGCATGCGCTACCTGTTCCTTAAGCTTATAAAGTTCTACTTCCAACTGGTTCAGATTATCCTTTAAGAGAGCCTCTTCGAGTTGTGTATTTACCTTTGTCATTCCCCCGTCCCAAATAGTCTGGTTAATTTCCGCATATGCTTTATACTGGTCTTTAGGTACGGTAGGAATAGAAGCCTCAGGTATGGGAATATCGATGTTTATTACATCGGACTGATAAGTTGCCTGTCCTTTTACCTCTAATTTGGGCAGATAACCAGTCTTAATATTTTCTTTTTTAAGAGAAGATATCATTTGCCATGTCTCGGCATCCTTTAGTTTCGGGTAGTTCTCCCTTGCCAGCTTGTAGCAATCTTCCAAAAGTATTTTATCCTGTGCGACAGCCAGCTGAACGGGTATAAGTAATAATATTATTAGTTTTTGCATCTGAATGTTATATTTAAAAAAGTAATAATCAAGTATACAATAAAATGGATTTTTATCTTAAACCCCACTTATTTTTTCCCGTAATTGAAAATAGTAAGCAAAAAAGCCACCGCTGAATAAAAATTGATACTAATCATTTCACTATAATTGAGTTAAGAATAAACTCTTTGACTGTTTTCTTTCTTTTGATTAAGAAATTTTTATAAGCTTTTTGATTTTTCTCGAAAAACATTATTGTCATTAGCGGTCCGGCAGCAAAAGGAAAAATGCTTAATGCCAGGATGTTAATTATCAGGTCACATGGATCCATTCTTATGATCCTGCCGGCATCCATCTCCCCTTCAAGCATTTTAAAAAGATCGTGAGTATTCACTCCCTGTTTTTTTATTACTGAAGCCAGAAATTCCGGATCACGATATATTTCTTTCAATATAAACGAAGGTAAGAAAGGATTTTGTTGTAGAAGGTAGATATATTTTTCAGTAAAAATAGCCAGTTTTTCTTCAATGGGCAGTTCCGAATGAATAAAAGTATTAATATCCGGAAATATTTGTCTGAATACCTGTTTAAAAATAGCTTCAAAAAGCTTTTGTTTCGTTCGGAAATAATAATGAAGAAGTGCTTTATTAATGTTCGCTTCATCGGCAATCTCCTGCATCCGTGCCCCATCCATTCCTTTCCGGATAAAAACCGATTTTGCAGCATTCAGGATTCTTTCTTCAGTACTGTCTTTTTTTAATTTGTCCATTTATAATGTCTGTCCCTTTAAATTTACAATCTCCATAATAGTTAATTATCATAATTTTTTTATTTCCAGTATAATATTTCCACTCAGATATACTATAATATTCATTTTAACTAATTGGTTTAACCGTTTGATCAAATATATGATATAAAAATTTAATAGCAAAATGTTTTATTCCAAAAGTTTAATTGACTATTGAAAAATTCATGTTGATAAAAAGTAGCGATGTTTTATTTACTGGTTTTTGTAACATGATTTATATAAATAAATTGAAGGGGGGTGATATGTTTAGCGGGAAAACTATCGAAAATTCAATTAGATCAAGACATTAAAAGCCTTTCTCCATAAGCTACAATTGGAATATTCTTTGATGCTTCCGGTTTATTCATCGTAAAATGATAATAAAGCCAGACTTCGAAACATGGATTACTTTTAGCCACATTCCATGAATTTTTAATATTAGACTCATGTTATGACAGCAGGTGACCCATAAAATCGCTGGTTCCTAAATTGAACAATTTTTTTCTGCATATTCCTGCCCGTCCTACGCCAACCTGATAAAATCAAAAAGCGTAATAGGATGATATACTGATATTTGAAATTTTTGTGCTTTTATGGAGCAACAGTGAAAGCGGCTACGGCTCATGCTGCAATATTCCATTCAGATATCCTTTTTGTATATCTTTAGTATGGTGTTCTTTAAATTAGGGATAAAAACAGTAGTTCGTAAATATTGTTTTGCCGGTTAATTCTTTCTGTTTCACCAAAAAAGATTAAATTTGCAGCGTTTTTAGCAGCGGTATAGCAGGTTTCCCTGCTCTGTATTTTCAGTATTTTAAGGATCAATATCTTGTAAAATAAGTTGACTGAAGTTGGGGTAGGGGGCTGATAATCAGAAATAATCGGGGTATAGCGCAGCCCGGTAGCGCGCTTCGTTCGGGACGAAGAGGTCGTCGGTTCAAATCCGGCTACCCCGACAAACCCAAAAGCCTGATTTTTACTTTTCGCAAGTATGCTGAGTGATTTATTTGTAAGGTTTTAATTTTGTTAAATTTTAGTATCTTTCCCAAATTGCTAAAATACTAATTTTTTAGCCTTGTTTTGTTATTATAATTATTGATTTTTCTGGTGTTGTATTATCGTTTTTTTCTATATAGTTATGAAGTTTAAGAAGGTTTTATCATTTGTAGTAGTGATTCTCAGCTGTATTTATGGATGCAATTCTTTAAATAAAAGTTACGTCTTTCCAACAGCATTAAAATGTGAATATTTGGAGAATCCCGTTGGAATTGATACTGAAATGCCCAGATTTTTATGGATATTGAATAGTAATGAGAAGAGTAAAATGCAAACGGCATACAGAATAGTTGTTTATACGAGAAACTCAGCAAGTGAGGAAACTATTTGGGATTCTGGGAAAATATTATGCCCGGGCTCAGTTAATAATTTTTATAAAGGAGAAAAAGCTTTGCAGAGTCAAACTACCTACTATTGGAAGGTTAAAATATGGGATGAAAATGATATGGAAAGTAGCTGGAGTGACCCCGCGTTTTTCCATACCGGATTCTTAGGGAACGATACAATAAAGGGAAAATGGATTATGAATAATGATACGTTGAACCGTTCTCCTTTATTACGTAAGTCTTTTAACTTAAATAAAAAGATTCAATCGGCTCATGTTTATTTAACGTCCATAGGATTGTATGAACTATATTTAAATGGTAGTAAGGTTGATAATCAGTTATTTCAACCTGCTGTAACTCAATTTTCGGAAAGGGTTTTATACTCGACTTATGACGTAACCAGGCAGTTGAAAAAAGGGGAAAATGTACTTGGAATTTGGCTGGGAGAAGGACAAGCCTCGCTTACCAGAACCTTGAAAGACAGATTTACAAATATAAATATGCAGGAAAAAATATTTCCACGTCCTATGGTATTATTGCAACTACATATTAAATATCCGGATAAAACAGAAAGCAACATTATCTCTGATGAAACATGGACTTCCTCATCAAGTCCGATAGTGTACAATAATTTTTATGGCGGGGAAGATTATGATGCAAGGCTTGAAAATGAAAGTTGGTGTATGCCAAATTATGATAACAGTAACTGGGAAAGAGTCGAGACGGGCAACTATCAGGGAAGTATTTCTGCACAGGTACTGCAACCGGTAAAAGAAGGTAATATTTATATGCCTGTAAGAACAATCAAAAGAGATGATGGCAATATATATGAGTATGACTTTGGGAAAACCATTGGGGGTTACTGGGAGATAGAAGTATCGGGACCGGCTGGCAGTTCAGTTACAATGCGTGGTTCTGAAAAATGTGGTGGCAGTATATATCAAAAACCATTGAGTCGTGAATCCAAACTTTATTGGGATGAAGAACATACAGGTCAATATTTTTACCGTGATTGTTATAGTAAATATATATTAAAAGGGGATGGAGTTGAAAAATATAAACCTCGTTTTTTCTACCATGGATTCAGGTATGTTCAGGTAAAACTTTCTTCTCCCGATTCGGTTAAAATAGAATCTTTGAAGGTTATAGAATCTAACAATGATATAAGTAATTCTGGTACATTTGAATCATCTGACAGCCTATTGAATGCAATTCATGATATCACCTCTCAAACATTTAAAAATAATTTCATACAGGGAGTACCCTTAAGTAATCCGAATGCCGAGAAGTATGGCTGGACAGGTGATGTTCATCTTTTTATTGAAGCCTGCGATTATTCCTTCAATACTCCCGCTTTGTGGACTAAATGGCTGACGGATTTCAAGGATGCCCAGCATTGGTGCAATAATCAAGGTATGATCCCATTAACCGTTCCTGAACTGAGAAAAAGAAAACCAGCAACTGATGTAAGTTGGTTATATGTTTATCCCTTCCTTGTGCTTCATATGTATTCAAACTATAATGATGAAGCTATACTAAAAAATCATTACAATAGTTTGTATGACTGGTATCAGTATATTAAAAAATCATCTCACAACTTTATTATTGGAGGACAGGTTGGGGATCATATGATACCCGGTATAAATTATGAGAGTCTTCATAATACAAGACCTATTCTCAAGCTCATTAATACTGCATATTTTTATAAAACAACTATGATAATGAGCAAAATTGCATTATCACTTCAAAAAAAGGAAGACTACCAGATGTTTATTAATGATGCAAAAAAAATAAAAAATCGCTTTAATGAGGAATTTTATGACCCGGGAAGCAACACCTACAGTGAAAATCCTGCTCCGGAGGGCTTTTCTTTTCATATTCCTGCAAATGCAATTCCACTGCAAATGGGATTAGTCCCTGATAATAAGGAAAAATCTGTTTTAAAAAATATTATAAATTATCTTGATTCGGTAGATTATCGTTGTTTTGCAGGTATTTTGGGCACAAAAGCACTAATTGATATATTGGACAAGCATAATCGTTTGGATATTCTTTATAAGGTTATTAAAAATCCTGAATATCCCGGATGGATACATATGTTGAATTTGGGCGCAAGCACTTTAAATCAAACATGGGAAGGGAGTGGAGATTATAACCATTGTATGTTTGGCAGTGTTAATCAATTTTTTTATAGAAATCTGGCTGGAATACATTTTCCTCATGACCACAAAAAGAGAATTATAGAATTCATACCATATGTTCCGTCAAATATGAATTTTGTTAATTGCAAAGTAGAGAGTATATATGGGGTAATTGAATCAAATTGGAAAAAGATTGACGGTGGAATTCAGTTTTCCCTTCATATTCCACCTAATACTTCAGGAATATTTAAATATCTTATACCCTCAAATGAATTTCAATTTTATTTGAATGGCGAATGTATTGTTGAAAACAATGAGATATTACATACCCCTTCAGAAATAGTTAACATTAATATTAAGAATCAAGAAAAAATAGTTCAGTTGGGTTCAGGGAGATATACTCTGAAAGTTTTATAGCTTTTTCCAAAAAGTAAAAGAGTATTTTGAAGAAAGATCAGGACAAACTGACCAGATAAATATTTATTCCTGAAACGAATGGGGGTAGAGGAGTTGTCTTTTGCCGGATATAAAATAAAACAACTTAAAATTTCACAGTCAGTTTCAAATTTATTTTTCTGTTAGTGAGATAATTGGGAACAGCAAATTGATCGCCATAGATACTAGAAACCCAGAAGTATGAGATAGTATTGTTAATATTCAACAGGTTAAATACTTCAAGGCTTAGCCATAAGTCATTGATATGTTTTAAAAATTGATGATTTAAGGGATTCGCCGGACTTATAAGTACCTTTGAGAAGCCAAGGTCTATGCGCCTGTATGGTGGCATGCGGAATACATCCTGATAGCGTTCTGATTTTGGAGGTCCGGTTGGCAGACGAGCTCCGTAAAAGCCTGAGAGTTGCATTTTGTATGAAGGGTTTCCCGGAAAATAATCCTGGAAAAATAAACTGAAATTCAACCATTGATCTGTGGGCCGGGGTATATATCCATGTCCGTCATCAAGAATATCCTCTTTGGTTTGCATAAGGGAAAGACTTGCCCATGACTGAACACCGCTGACAAACTCCCCGTTGATCTTCATATCAACTCCGGTAGCATAACCATAAGCTTCTTGGCCTGAAAGGTATCGTATCTGGACGTTATCCACATGATATGGAATTAAATGGTTCATCCATTTGTAATAGGCTTCGGTTGTGAATCTGAAAGGCCGGTCCCAGGCAGTAAATATATAATCAGTACCTGCGACTAACTGATATGAACGTTGTGCCTTTGTTTCCATGTTTACAAAACCGTCGCGTTTTTTCAATTCTTTGAAAAAAGGTGGTTGATGGTACATGCCTCCTGAAAGTGTAAATGATATTTTATTTTTCCATTCAGGGAAATAACTAAAAGAAGCTCTGGGACTTACAACAAATTCCTTATTTAGATCGAGGTAATTAAACCTGATACCCCCGGTCAGGTAAATATCGCCACTACTGATGGGAAAGTTCCATGTATCCTGGATAAATGCTGTAACCCGGTTAGAACTGATATTGTTTTTACTGTTCAGTGTATGGTAAAGCAATACTTCTGAATCGGAATAAGGAATTGAATAACCTGTTGAATCACGGTAGATCCATTCATTCATTTTATCGTCGAATTGTTCGTGCTGTACTTTAAAGCCCCAGTTTACGAGATGATCTTCCGAATTATAAGCTCCGCGGTGGGTAAAACTATATACTACTGCCTCAAGATAATTACGGGCATGATTAATAAAAGTGCCCACGCCAAGATTTAGAACACTGTCGCCGAATTCTTCTGCCGACATATTTCTTTCCAGTTGATTCAGGTAATATTGCCCTGTAATATCATAAGTTTCTTTTTCAGAAGTAATAAACGTAGATGCAATAAATTTCAGGTTAAGATTAAGGGAAGGGTGATAATTAGCTGAAAAAGCTCCCATATATGTTTTAAAATCATCTACTTCCTGTCCGTCAAAATATATAGTTGTGTTCAGAGGTGTTTGCCATGTTCCAAATGTGGTATTCCTGGTTTGCGGAATGAATCTGTATTGGTTTTGTGCGATATTGCCAAGAAATGAAAAATCAAATTTTTCTGAAAATCTATATGTAATGTAAGTCTGGAAGTCGATAAACCGAGGATTATACTCTCCTTTTTCATCAAGACCTCCAAGCATATAACGATTTGTTTTATAGCGTATTCCTGATATATGTGCCAGTCGTCCCCCTAATGCAACGTCTTCAAAGTGTGCAGCAGTTCCTAAAAGGCTCATGGATGCGGAACCTCTGAAAACACTGGGTTTCCTGTATTTTATATCAAGAACGGAAGACATTTTATCTCCGTAACGGGCAGCAAATCCCCCTGCAGAAAAATCTATTGTAGAGACCATTTCGCTGTTGATGAAGCTTAATCCTTCCTGTCTCCCTGCACGGACGAGAAATGGCCTGTATATTTCAATATCATTGACATATACCAGATTTTCATCAAAGTTACCCCCTCTCACTGTGTACTGAGAGCTTAGTTCATTATTGGAGGAAACACCCGGCAATGTCTTGATTAATGCAGCAACACCTCCTGCTCCAGCGTTGGGAAGTACTTCTATGAATTTGGGATCTATGCGGCTAACATTACTGCCGTTTTTCATCTTTTCAGTGACCACCACTTCACCTAAGCGGATATTGACGGTTTCCATAGTTATATTTAAAAAGATGTTTTCTTCAGCCTTAGCATAGATAGTATCTAAGACCGGCTTGTATCCCAAGGAATTAAAAATGACTATAACTTCCTGCGTGGCAGGAATGCGCAGTAAAAATTTACCATCGCGATTGGAACTTGTTCCAATCGGATAATCTTTTAATCCGATGCTGACCATGTCGACCGGATGCCCCTTCTCGTCAACTATCAAACCCCTTAATGTAGCATTGTTACTCTGTGAATAAAGCGACAGGTGAGCAACAATTAAAAATATGCAAATGGTAAACCTTTTATTCATCGGCACAAAACTAATCATACAATTGTATAATTAACTTTTATTTGATGAATTAATTGTGAAACGGGGAGCAACTATTTTGTAATTCATGGCCATTCATCTTTAAGAAAGGGATTAGCAGGCAAGCCTTCTTTATTATATAAATTAACATGGTCGGAATTATTGTCCAGGTTAGGTTATTGCAATAGGATATGTCACATCATGTTAAAGGCGTTTAAACATAAGTAACCTGAAGTCCATTACCTCCGAACCGGGCATTTCCAGAGCTTTTAGGGTTAACAAGTCTTTTCCTTTATTCAGATGCATAGTCCCCATTTTAAGCGGCTTGAAATCTTTAACATATGATTCCCATCTCGGTATGCGGTCATTTTCCATTCCTTTTAGAGGAGGATTATTAACCTCGTTGATTTCAGTTTTAATTTTACTTTCACCAAAGCTTAATTGGATTACTGAACCGAGATCAACAGCAGCACATGTATAATAAATGGTAACCTCAAAATCCCCTTCTGCAAGTACTTCGGCATCCCATGTTATACTGTCGGATTTACTTATCCAGTTAGTAAAAAAGGAACAATTCGGAAAACGGTTTGACCTGGTGATATTGCCATGGGCCACCCCGTCACGGGCAGGTACTTGTGTATAGATATAATCTGGATGACCGATAGTAAAACTTCGTGTATCTGTTTCAGGTAATTCACTGAGGACTTCAATTTCCCATTTATCTTTTGCGAGGGTGAGTTTGTTCCTAACCTCAGAATAATCCCCGGAAATGTCATTATACTGACCCGGATCGTTTTCCATATCAAATAATTTTCCTTCGTGGTCTAAGCGGAATTTCTGACTCCTTACACTAGTTCTGCCTCCCCAATGGCTATAAATAAGACGCTCTTCCCATTCCGGATTATCTTCGAGCAACAATGATTTGAGGCTTGTACCATCAAATGGTTTGGTGTTTCTGGCATTAATTCCTGCAAGATCCGTAAGGGTGGGAAATAAGTCTGTCACACTTGCAATGTGTATTATTTTTTTACCTGGTTTTAATTTACCTTCCCATTGTATAAAAAGAGGCGATCTGACTCCTCCTTCATCAGTCGATCCTTTTCTGCCTTTCATGCCGTCATTCCATCTCCAGCTGTTGGGACCGTTATCTGCGAAATAAATTATGATTGTATTTTCTGAAAGCCCCAGCTCTTCTATTTTGTTGATAATACGTCCAACATTCCAGTCGATATTTTCACACATTGCCAGAGCCGATTTAGTGAACATAACATCTTCTCTGTCACGATCCCTGTTGAACATTTCAAGGTCTTTGTTTTCATATTTATTCCACCAACTATCTGGGACCTGCATAGGGGCGTGCGGAGTATTAAACGGAAGGTATAACAAGAATGGATTTTCTTTATTTTTTTCAATAAAATTCAATCCATGATCGGTAAGGTCATTGATAATAAATCCTTCACCCTGCACTATTTTACCGTTATGTTCCAACATAGGACTGAAATAATTTCCCCAGTGTCCTGAACAAAAGCCGTAATAATCATCGAATCCTCTGGCATTAGGGTGGTAAGGAGGCTGCATACCGTTATGCCATTTTCCATATGCAGCAGTTGCGTACCCTGCCTTTTTAAAAACTTCCGCGATAGTAGTTTCATCCAAATCCAGTCGTTCCCCACCTGCAGAAGTAGAGTAAACACCTCCGCGGACATGGTATCTTCCTGTGAGGAGCTCTGCCCGGGTAGGTGAGCAGACAGGACAAACATAGAATCTGTCGAAGGCAACGCCGCTATTGGCTAGCCTATCGATGTTAGGAGTCTCAATATTAGTATTACCGTTTATTCTCAGGTCACCCCATCCCTGGTCATCACTCAGAATGATGACAATATTAGGTTTCCGGGTTTCTTTTTCCCCTGTAACACAAGAGATGAACGTTATGGTCAACATAAATAAGATACAGATTACGATTTTTTGCTTTTTCATTTTATTTTAATTTAAGTTTTATCGTTATATGTTTAACCTGATCTAAAATTTAGCTCATAATTTTTATAAGTACAATCTAAATATGAGCATTTTTTTTACCCTAAGGGTAATAGTTTTAAACATTCATCTGGCTTTCTGCTTTTGTAGTCATCCGGACACCGGTGGTTCCTCCCTTTGAAAGAGTTATGTCTACCGGTGTATTTGTTTTCCATGAGCCATTGGTAAAATCAGGTACATCAATTGAGTTCGAACGGTTTGCAACTGACCATTCGCTCAATGGTCCTATTACACTCCACAGGGCTGCATCATAAACATCTTCATCCAGTTCTATTCCATTACGTAAACAATCTATAAGCCTCCAGTCCATTAGAAAATCCATACCCCCGTGTCCGCCTACTTTTTTTGCCATCTCGCCTACCAATTTTACAATTTTCGGGGTATACTGTTCTTCAAGTTCCTTCATTTCATCATCATCAAACCAGCTGTGGCCTTTGGCTATTCTTGGCGGCAACGGATATTTCCTGGCAACACCTTTTGTCCCGCTAACCAGATGTATACGGGAATAGGGGCGCTGACTCGTCACATCATGCTGTATCATAATGGTTTTACCTTTATTTGTGCGGATTATGGAAGTGTTCATGTTACCCCGGTAATTGTCACTAACAAAGGGGGCAAAAAAATCATCCTCTTTAGCCAATTCAGCTGCCTTTTCAGCCATTTGGAAATCATCTGACGACATAGATGTAAGATACTCCATTTTATCTCCTCTGTTAATATTAAGTATCTGGCAAACAGGCCCTAGTCCGTGAGTTGGATAAAGATTACCATTACGTTGCTGACTTTGTCGTAATCTCCACATATTAGAGTATCCTTCTTTATTGAAATTGCTATTCAGAAGATCATGTATATAAGCACCTTCTGCATGAACAATTTCCCCGAAAAATCCCTGACGTGCCATATTTAATGTCAGAAGTTCAAAAAAATCATAGCAACAATTTTCCAGCATCATGCAATGTTTTTTTGTTCGCTCCGAAGTTTCCACTAACTGCCAGCATTCATCCACTGTAGTGGCAGCGGGAACTTCAGTTGTTGCATGTTTGCCGCACTCCATTGCATATACTGCCATTGGAGTGTGAAGGTGCCATGGTGTAGTAATATACACTAAATCCAGTTCAGGGCTTTCACATAATTTTTTCCATGCATCCTCGCTTCCTCCATATTCTTTAGCACGAGGCAATCCATGCTTTTCGAGAATTTTCTGACCGTATTTTATACGACCCATATCCTTATCACAGAGAGCAGCTATTTCAACGCCATCAATGTTAGATATGCGCTCAACTGCTCCAGGCCCCCGGCTTCCAATACCAATAAAGCCGATACGTACGGTTTCGATTTTTGGTGCACCGTATCCACACATATTGAAATGTTGAAGATGCGATTTTAGTACAGCATCTTTGATGTGAGAAAGATTAGATTCTCCTGACGTGGAAGTAGAAGTTTGCTGATCACATGATACTAATCCGCCTGAAAATACACCGGCACCGGCTACTCCGGCGATTTGAAAAAATTTTCTCCTGTTAGTTTTCATTTTATAATATTTTATGGTCAAAAAGATTTGGTAAAATTTTTATATATAATTCTGATTTCTATGAATGAATCCATTCCGATTAGTTATTTGTGTTATTATATTTCAAAAACAATTGATAAAATGTTAATTAAAAATTTGATATTCAATTATATTATGTTTTTATATTTTTTATCATTTATAACATTTTTTCACTTTTCGAAGAATGCTTGTAAGTTATGATGTTTTATGTCAATCTATATATTTTATTAGTTCATCCATAAAATCTTCTGACTGCATGATGTTTGCTCTCAAATTTGCAATTTGCTTTTTATGCGTGAAAATAAGAATAATTAATAAAACATCTAATGTAAATTCATATTTTTAGGTTCTGTAGGACAAGTCCGAAAAGCATGTGCTGAAAAAAATTACCTATGCATATCAAAAACAGGTATTATAACGACACGCTCGTGGTGGTTGTGGATTGTAATATTTCAGCGATTTTTTTTAATTATTGACTTTCGAATTAGATACGGCTAAATGAAGCCATTCAGCATGTCTCTGAAAATCAATGGATATTTTAAACAGCATAGTGTGTTTGAATAGTATTTTTTTCTATATTAGTCAAGTAAAATATAATTTAACACCAGTTCATAATTTCTTTATTAAAGATAATTTCGCCATACAACATTGTATAAAAGAGTTGTGTCGTTAGCGCCTTAACGGACAAAATCAATTTTTATTAAAATATTCAGGCATGAAAAAAATTTATTTTTCTCTTCTGTTTTTAAGTATTGCATCTTTTGCATTTGCCCAGGAGCAAGAAACTAAATCGGGCTGGAATTTCGGGGCTTTACCTACAATTACTTTTGATACTGATCTTGGCTTTCAATACGGAGCCCTTGTAAATCTTTATGATTATGGTGACGGGAGCCGGTATCCAAATTATAACCATTCTCTTTATTTTGAAGTTTCCAGATATACTAAAGGAAGTGGTATAAACAGATTTTATTATGATTCCGACCAATTGATAAAAAGTCTTCAGACTTCTTTGGATATAAGCTACTTGTCCGACCAGGCTTATGATTTTTATGGTTTTAATGGATATGATGCCGTAGTTATGCCCGGATTTTATGATGATAAAAGTGAAGAGTATATAACCCGTATGTATTATAAATATGACCGGAAAATGTTTCGTCTGAAGCTAGATCTCCAGGGAAACTTTTCAGGAGAATATTTAAAATGGGCCGCCGGTTTCAATTTATTGAATTTTAAGATTGTATCTGTTAATATCAATAAGCTGAATAAAGGAAAGGAGGAAGATGAATTATTGCCTGATGTTGACGGTTTGTATGATAAATACCAGGATTGGGGGGTGATTTCTGAAGAAGAAGCTGACGGGGGATTTGTTCCTACTTTTAAAGCCGGACTAGTATATGACAGCCGCGATAATAAGCCGAATCCAATGAAAGGAATCTGGACAGAAGCTGTTCTTGTCGGAGCTCCGGAATTTTTAGGAGCAGAAAGTTCATTTGTAAAACTCAGTTTAACACATCGTCAGTATTTTACTATTGTGCCAGATGATTTATCGCTTGCTTACAGGTTAGGATATCAGTCAACCGTTACCGGATATGCTCCCTTTTATTACCAGACCCAGTTAATCACTTCAGTTCAGAAAAGATACATTTCTGAGGGATTAGGCGGGGCAATATCACTTCGTGGTATCCGGCGCAATCGCATTGTCGGTGACGGATTTTTTTATGGAAACATAGAGCCCCGATGGAAATTTTTACGCTTCCGGTTCATCAATAATAATTTTTATCTGGGACTTAACGGATTTATTGATTTTGGAATGGTAACAAAGAAAATGGATGTTGATCCGATAAAAGCATTGTTACCTCAGGAGGAGGGTTATTTTGATGAGGGTGCTGAAAAAATGCATTTTTCGTATGGTGGGGGATTACGTATCGTGATGAACCAGAATTTTATTATTGCTGTTGATTACGGTATTGCTGCTGATGAGCGTGACGGGGATTCGGGATTGTATATAGGGCTTAATTATCTGTTTTAATGAAATAAATTATCTGTCGGCTGAAGCCGACGGGAAAAGACAGCGCGGAATACAAACTATTACCTGATATTATTCAGTAGTTTATCCAGAAATCCGTTTTCAAATTCATTTTCAATAATATTTAACATTCTTATTGTAGCCTTGATAGCTGCTGAATTTTGATCGGGATCAAGGCCTTTTGTTTTAAATTCACGTTTATTTTTCCATGTGATGACTGTTTCCACCAGTGCATCGGTTTTTCCTCCCGGAGGTATTGTAACTACATAATCTACCAGTTTAGGAAATGATTTACCAAGTCGCTTGTAAATCTTCCGCAGGGATTTTACAAATGCATCATATTGTCCGTCTCCATCACTGATTTCAGCATACTGCTTCCCTTCAATTTCTATACATACATTTGCCACAGGCCGCAGTCCCATGGTATGATTAACAGAATAATTAACCATCTTGATTTTTTGTTCCATGATATCATTCTCCAAGGCATCTGCAACAATATATGGCAATTCGGCCGAAGTTACAGTTTCTTTTCTATCAGCCAATTCTATGATCCGGTTGGTTACTTTTTGCAATGATTCGGCATCAAGTTCAATGCCCATTTCTTCAAGGTTCTTTCTTATATTAGCCTTGCCTGAAGTTTTGCCCATTGCATATTGCCTGATTCTTCCAAAACGTTCCGGTAGCAGGTCGTTGAAGTAAAGGTTATTTTTATTATCACCATCTGCATGGATACCACTGCACTGTGTAAAAACATATTCTCCGATGAGCGGTTTATTGGTAGGTATCCTGATCCCTGAAAATGTTTCTACCAGCCGGGATACTTTATTCAGTTGACTTTCATTGACATTAGTCTCCATTTTAAGATGATCTTTAATAGTTGCGATCACGCTTGAAAGAGGGGCATTGCCTGCCCGTTCACCAAGACCGTTTACTGTCGTGTGAACACAACGTATACCTGCTTTTATTGCGTGAAATACATTTGCGATAGCAAGGTCATAATCATTATGGGCGTGAAAATCGAAATCAAGATCAGGGTATTTTTCGATCATCTCCTTACAGAAAGCATATGTCTCGTCAGGATTTAAAATGCCGAGGGTGTCCGGTAACATAAACCTGTTTACGTTTTCATTCTTCAGTTTAGAGATCAGGGAAAAGACATAATCTTTGGAATTGCGCATTCCGTTTGACCAGTCTTCAAGGTAAACATTGACTTTAATACCCATTTCTGTAGCATTTGTAATTACCTTTTTTATATCTGCCAGATGTTGTTCAGGTGTTTTTCGCAATTGTCCCCTAACATGTTTCAAAGATCCCTTGCAGAGGAGGTTCACAACTTTTCCGCCTGCATTTTTTATCCATTGTAATGAAATTTCATCATCCACAAATCCAAGTATTTCAATCTTCTCTGTATACCCTTTTTCTGCAGCCCAGTCCAATATCTTTTTAGCTCCTTTGAATTCACCTTGAGAAACCCTGGCTGAGGCTATTTCAATACGGTCTACACGCACATCTTCCAGCAGTACCTTTGCCATACTCAATTTTTCTCTTTCACTAAATGATACTCCGGTTGTTTGTTCCCCGTCTCTAAGGGTAGTATCCATGATAATGAGATTTTTCCCTTCTCTTTTAACTGTTTCGCCTGTCATATTTATTTATGTTGTGTTTATATTCCGGCTGAAGTACCGATTAATATTTTTTTATACAAGATTCAGGTATAATTAATTATGCCTATATTTTTCAAAATCAGCAATTTCATCCTTCATTGCTACAAGATAATCTATATCGTCAAGTCCGTTTTTAAGACAATGTTTTTTATACATATTTATTTCAAAACCGGTTTTTTCACCTGTTGCCAAAATAGTAAATTCCTGATTGTCAAGGTTAGTCTCAAATTTAGTCTTAGGATCTATTTCAATAGCACTAAATATCTTCTGAAGGAATTTCGGTGATACCGTAACCGTCAGCAATCCGTTATTCAATGCATTATTCTTAAAAATATCGGCAAAAAAACTTGAAACCACTACACGGAATCCGTAATCGTATATAGCCCATGCTGCATGCTCCCTGCTGGAGCCGCTACCGAAATTTTTCCCTGCCACCAGAATTTTTCCTAAATATTTGGGATCATTAAGCGGAAAATCCGTTTTCAGACTTCCATCCTTATTATATTTCCAGTCACGGAATAAGTTATCACCAAATCCTTTACGTTCCACAGCTTTTAGGAAGCGGGCAGGAATGATCTGGTCTGTATCAACATTTTCAGCCTGTAAAGGAACCGCAGTTGATATTATTCTTGAAATTTTTTCGTATGACATATTTAAGAATATTAGAATATTATCGGTTATAACAATTTATTCTGCAATGTTTTGCGGGATTTGATTAAAATAGAGGCTAATTCATATGCTTCATTGGAAAGATTTAATGATTTTTCCTTTCGAGCTAATTTTTCATCTATGGCAAATTGAATCCAAAATTCGCTTTCATCTGCTTCTTCAATAGCAATACTTATTTTAGAAATTATTGAAGGTATAAATTGAGCAATACATGCAGCCCGATAATTTGTCGCTGCAGAAGTAGAACATCGAATTAGTTGTCCGCGAATATGATTGCTAACTGAATTAGATGGTAAATTTACAGCAAATTTTATACAATCATGAACAAATTTATTAGTTCGTGATTTCATTTTTACTTTAAATTCAGACAATTCATTTTTCCTCATTTCATTTATTTAATGTTCATATGATTAAAATTAATTATTTTCAAAGGTATCTCTTAGAACTCGCATAAATTTTAATCATGCTCGTCACATTTTAATAATTGTCACATGTCTTTTAACTCAAGACTCTAATCTTCAAGACTCCTTGGGTCCGTTATCACACCTGTTACAGCAGCGGCTGCGGCAGTCAGGGGACTGGCAAGCAATGTGCGGGCACCAGGTCCCTGCCGGCCTTCAAAATTACGGTTGGATGTTGAAACTGCATATTTCCCTTCCGGTATTTTATCGTCGTTCATAGCCAGGCAGGCTGAACATCCCGGCTGCCGAAGCTCGAAGCCTGCCTCTTTAAGTATTTCCGTTAATCCTTCTTCATGGATTTGATCCTCGACATGTTTCGATCCGGGAACAAGCCATGCTGTTACACCAGGGGCTTTTTTTCGTCCTTTTACAAGGTCTGTAAAAGCCCTGAAATCTTCTATCCTTCCGTTTGTACAACTACCCAGAAATACATAATCCACAGGTTTGCCCTGCATAGCTTCTCCTTCTGAAAAACCCATATATTTCAGGCTTTTTAAAAAGTTGGCTTTATCACTTTCCTTCATGACATCACTCTTGGGTATACTTTCTGTTATGGAAATACCCATTCCCGGATTGGTACCGTAAGTGATCATCGGCTCAATATCAGCGGCATCAAATGTATATTCATAGTCAAAAACAGCATCCGGATCACTCTTCAGGGTTTGCCATTTACTGACAGCCTTTTGCCAATCACTGCCCTTAGGTGCATATTTACGTCCTTTTACGTAATTAAATGTTATCTCATCGGGAGCTATCATGCCACCCCGTGCGCCACTTTCGATGCTGAGATTACAGAGAGTCATTCTTCCTTCCATAGAAAGGGAGGTTATGGCTGTGCCTGCGTATTCGATAAAATGACCTGTACCTCCGCTAGTTGATATTTTAGATATGATATAAAGTGCCAGATCCTTAGCGGTAACACCCTTATTCATCTGTCCGTTTACCGTGATGCGCATCTTTTTGGGTTTGACCTGCATAATGCACTGGCTTGCAAGTACCATCTCCACTTCACTGGTTCCTATACCAAAGGCTATTGCCCCGAATGCTCCGTGGGTAGAAGTATGACTGTCGCCGCAGACAATTGTCATTCCCGGCTGTGTTAATCCCATTTCCGGTCCGATTATGTGCACTATACCATGACCTTCGGTTTGAAGATCGTGATATTTAATACCATGTTCAGAGCAGTTCTTTTTCAGCATCTCTACCTGGTTTCGTGAAAGTTCATCCCTTATTGTAAGGTGCTGGTTTACAGTGGGTACATTATGATCAGGTGTTGCTATTGTCTGATCAGGCCTAAAAACACGCAGTCCCCTGTTTTTAAGTCCGAGAAAAGCTACCGGACTGGTTACTTCGTGTATCAGGTGGCGATTGATGTAAAGGACATCGGGACCGTCTTTAACTTTTTTTACAACATGTGCATCCCAGATTTTATCGAATAATGTTTTTGCTTTCATGCATTATGATTTATTATAATTGACAGGAAATTTATTAACTGCATCAAGGAAAGCCTCTACTGAAGCAGTAACAATATCGGTATGAGCGCCAAAGCCGTTAAAAACCGAATCATTATATACAATTTGCATATGAACTTTTCCTATATCATCGCTGCCGCGTGTGATAGCCTGAACAAGAAATTCCTCGATAGTAACTTCCCGCCTTATTATTTGTTTGACCGCTTTTATTGCAGCATCGACCGGACCGTTACCTGTGGAAGTAGCATCAAATATTTCCCCGGCAATGTTAAGGCGCACAATTGCCACGGGGATAAGATTTTTGCCCGTCAGAACCTGCAGGAATTCCAGCTTGATACGGTGCTCATGCCGGGTAGCATCACCCACAAGCATAGCTATATCATCATCACGGATATCTTTTTTAACATCTGCCAGTTTCAGGAATTTTTCATATACTTCATCAAGTTTTTCCTGTTTAAGATCAAAACCCATAATTTCCAGTCTATGTTTAAGAGCAGCTCTTCCGCTGCGTGCTGTAAGCACAATCGATGATTCATTTATGCCCACATCGATAGGATCGATAATTTCATAGTTTTCGCGGAATTTAAGCACACCGTCCTGGTGGATGCCCGAAGAGTGAGCAAAGGCATTGCGCCCTACGATAGCCTTATTAGGCTGTACCGGCATATTCATCAGGTTGGAGACCAGTCTGCTTGTGCGGTAAATATTTTTTGTGCTTACTCCGGTTTCTATGCCCAGTACTTTATAACGGCTCTTCATGATCATCACTACCTCTTCGAGAGAAGTATTACCGGCACGTTCACCTATACCGTTGATCGTTACTTCTGCCTGGCGGGCTCCGTTCATGATCCCTGAAACTGTGTTGGCCGTAGCCATTCCAAGGTCATTATGACAATGAGTTGAAATGACAGCTTTATGTATTCCTGTTACATTTTCCACCAGAAATTTTATTTTTTCACCGAACTCATCCGGAAGACAGTAACCTGTTGTATCAGGAATATTAACTACCGTTGCCCCTGCCTTAATGACAGCCTCAACAACCCGGGCAAGGAATTCATTATCGGTTCGTCCCGCATCTTCGGCATAAAATTCCACGTCTTCCACATATTTTTTTGCATACATGACAGCTTCAACGGCACGTTCCATAACATCTTCACGTGTCGTATTAAGTTTTTTCTGTATATGATAATCCGATGTTCCTATTCCTGTATGTATACGTCCCCTTTTTGCCAGTTTTAACGAATCGGCTGCTACATCTATATCTTTTTTTACCGCACGGGTAAGGGCACAGATAGTCGGCCATGTCACCGCTTTGGAAATTTCCACTACCGATTCAAAGTCGCCCGGACTTGAAATCGGGAATCCGGCTTCAATAATATCCACTCCCAGTTCCTGCAATGCCTTGGCAACTTCAATTTTTTCAACAGTATTTAACTGGCATCCCGGAACTTGTTCACCATCCCTCAGAGTGGTGTCGAAAATGTAAAGTCTGTTATCCATTTTATATATTATTTTATTAGTTTTTAAATTTTATTGTTTCACATATAGATTTTAATAATATTTTTTCAGAACAAATTGATTTTCGAGATTCCAACATTCTCTGTTCAACATTCAACCTTTGAAATTTGATATCCCGGTCTTCAATATACCTATTGTCTTATCAAATAAAAAAGCCATCCTCTGTTTATGAGAATGGCCAATTCCTTTTTTTGATATTAATTAATAACACACCATTCTCACTTCCTTCTTATAAGAAGAATGAGGCCAATTAGAAGGCTAAGAATGGATATGTTTATTATTACTCTCATTTTATCTCTATTAATACGGTGCAAATATTAAAATATTTTTTTAAAAAGAAAATATATTGGAGTATTTTATTAAGTGAAAATTAATATGAGTATAGGCTATATAAAATTGTTTTTTAATTTTACCAGTATCAAAGCCGTTGTGAAATTACAGACTGGCAGCGCAGAGAGATTGCCCTAAACGGTGCAATGCAGATTCAATTTTCCTGCATTGTTTTTCTGAGGCAAAAGCCAATCCATTTTTATATTTTCGGAGAAGTGATTCATTCATGCTATTTTTCCGGGCAAAGCTGCTCAGGTTTATTTCATCGAAATGATTAAACAAACTTGCAACATCGTATTTATATTCAAATTCAATATTTCCCCTCAGTTCTGAAGGAATTTCTTCTCCGTTTTCCAAATAACTTTCAATTACCTCCTGCATGGCTTCTTTCATATCGGAAATAGCAGCTTCAACTGTTGCACCCTGCCCGTTTAATACGGTAAATTCGGTATTTGGTGAAAAAACACTGTAATGCCCGTCTTTCCCTTTTTCAATTATAATCAATATTTTTTTCATGGTTATTACTTTTTTAATCCTGCCATTTTTAAAATTGAATTTAGTGTTCCGTTTGGCACCCCCTGACTTCCGTGTTTCCCAACCGGTATTTTACCTTTTTTGATTGGATGACAAAAAATATGGTGCCTTTTGGTCCGTTCTATATACCAGTCATCTTTGTAAATTTATCAAAATCCTGATCGTGATAACTTTTACTCAATACCTCATGGGGTAACAATTTATCTATTCACATGTGGAGGGAACAGCATATGTTTCTGGATCATCAAAAGCATCTTTACATGTTTAACTACAATCATATTGATCACATAATAAATATCCATAAGTAGTCGAACCACTATAACATTCAACAGTACACGCATATCCTCCTTTGAGATTCACCAACTCCTCATTATTGATTATTTTCTCCGGATTAATTTTAAATTTACCTAATGTTTTTATCAAGAAGATTGTCGATTATAAGTTCAATGTCAGCTTGCTTTAGCAAAATGTTCTGATGTTATTTGACCTGCATTTGCCCAAAGGTTTTGTCAGTCATAAATTGTAATTTCCTGCTTTTCTTCGTTTTTTTCTTCGCTTTCAGGTTCTTTTTCTTTTTTTTCAAAGATATCATATCTTGACAGGGGTCTGAGGTATATCAGCCATTCGAATCCGCTGAGTTTTTTTTCTTCCTCGGTTACATCGAAAAGCGGTTTTAAATTTCCCAAAGGATTTTGCACAAATGATATACGATAAATACGGTCATCTTTGAACCGGAAAGATATTTTACTGCTTTCGACCTTGTTAAGTCCGATAATAGCACTGTCCTCCCGCGCGTAATAAAGGGTCTGACCGTTTCCATCCACATCAATTTCAGTTAGTTTGTTATCGACAACATAGCCGGTCATCTCCCTTCCTTTGATCTGGTCGAACCGGCCAGAGTCGAGCTTTGATATGATAAAGCCGTTTTGATTCAAATGAATTTCATCCGGCATCCCTACATTTTGTTTCATACTAATATTATCAGCACTCATCTGGTGAATATTCGACCAAATGACAGGATTATAATTGAGCTCAACAACTGAGTCCTTTGAATAATAAACCAGTGAATCACAGATACCTTGTATGTCAGAACGGTAGAACTTTGTTCCATAGTAAGCCTTGACAATTTTTTCTCCTTCTGTGGTGTCAGGAACAGAACGGAGGGTATCGGCATGAAGAAACAATGTATCTTTTTCAGAATATATCATCAAAAGGGCGGAATCCGTTATCATAGCTATGTCTATTTTATCATGGTAATCAGCCGTTTTACCCGTTACTATAGTTTTATTTTTAAAGTCTTCCATCCTCACGTAACCCGAAGCCCTTCCCTTGCCATCTTTTTCATTATACTTGATATAATCAGCCTTCAGCTCCTGGGTATCATTATAAATATGCGAGTTTTTAAGTAATTCTGCCTCACCGGTTTGTGAGTCATACCATCCGTCCTCCGAATAGAGAGTATAAACAGAATCACGGATCACTGTCGGACCCTCAATAAATATCCGGTCGGTTACAGTATTATATATTAAGGTATCGCTTTCAAGGGTATAATTATCATTGTATGCATTAACATCGGAATAAAAATAGATCAGTTCCTCATCGAGATAATATTTACCTATTACACTGGTAAGTATATTGGTACTGTCCACTATTCGTCCATGATCTTCGTAATATCCCGTATTGGCATTGATGTTATAATCAAGTGTATCGGTATAAAGTATTGTCTTTTTGTTAGTCAGCCTGACATCCTTTGATGCTCTTGCGAAACCCGTATCCCCGTTATAAAATATTTTACCGGCATAAAGGTTTATAGTATCTCCCTGATTGACATGTACATTACCGAATGCGTCCACCCTGTTTGTGCCTGTATAAGTATATGCACTATCGCACCACATCAGGATATCCTTATGCCTGATCCTGACATTCCCCACAAGTCTCTGTGCATTAGCAGCAATATCGCTGTCAGCTTCCAGATAATCGGCTTGTTCTATATCTATTCGTTTTTTTTCCTGTGAATATGACAGGAAACAGGATAATAACATTGCTATTACTAAAATAATGCATAGAGGGGGATGGTATAACACTTTATCTACCAACAAGCGTGGCATCATATGAGTTTTTCGATTATTTGTTCTACTGAAATATTTTCAGCTTCAGCCTTATAATTTTTAATAATCCTGTGTCGCAGAATAGAGGGGGCAACAGCCCTGACATCCTCAATATCGGGAGAATATTTTCCGTTAAGTGCAGCATGTGTTTTTGCACCTACCACCAGATATTGGGATGCCCTGGGACCAGCGCCCCATTTAAGATATTGTTTTGAAATATTTTCCGCCATGCCGTTTCCCGGTCTTGTTTTAGCTGCCAAAGTCACAGCATAGTTGAGTACATTATCGTTAATAGGTATTTTCCGTATCAGTTCCTGAAAAAAAATAATTTCCTTACCTGATATAACCGGTTTTAATTCGAATTGAAGGTTAGAAGTGGTATTTTTCACTATGGTAATCTCATCGTCATAAGCCGGATAGTCGATCCATACAGAGAACATAAAGCGATCGAGCTGTGCTTCGGGCAGCGGATAAGTACCTTCCTGTTCAATTGGATTCTGAGTAGCCAGTACAAAAAACGGACTTTCAAGTTCAAACCGCTGTCCCGCCGACGTAATAGCCCTTTCCTGCATAGCTTCAAGTAGGGCAGATTGTGTTTTAGGGGGAGTACGGTTGATCTCGTCGGCCAGTATTATATTTGCAAAAAGCGGTCCCTGTACAAATTTGAACTGCCTGTTTCTGTCGAGAATCTCCGTGCCTATAATATCAGATGGCATTAAGTCGGGCGTAAACTGAATGCGGTTATATTTTAATCCCAGAATTTTGGCAATGGTTGTAACCATAAGAGTCTTTGCCAGTCCCGGCACTCCGATTAATAATACATGTCCCTGGCTGAACAAGGAAACAAGTACCTCGGTAATAATTTTATCCTGACCGTATATTACTGTGGTAATTTCCTCTAATAGTTTATTAAATTTATCCCGGAGGGCATCAAGTGCCTCAACATCATCTTTGAAATTCATATTATTATATCTGTTTTTATTTTCTTATGTAACTTCTTTTTCTCAAGTTATTTTTCTTGGGGCTATATTGCCCGGTAATGAGGTACTAATTACTTAATCCAGCCGGTAAAATTAAAGTTACAGTTAGCATAAGTAGGATCAATACGTATATAAGTCTGAGACTGTTTATCTTTAATCCATTCTTCCAACACCTTTTCCCTTTTGTTTGCCAGTACTATATCCGCTATTTGTTGATAATCACGTTGAAGATTTGCCTTATGTTCTTCAGTATTATCCATCAGTTTAACTATTTTGAACACTGTCTGTCTGCTTTCCGTATCTAAAGTTTCAAAAGGTTCTGATATTTCATTTATCTTCATATCCGTAATAATCTTACTCACGTCTGCATCAAGCTCTTCAACAGTGAATTTTGAAGACATATTATTAGGATTAATAGCTATTCCACCATTATTCCTTGTATTCTTGTCAGACGAGAAAAGTCTGGCTGCTTCGGTAAACGAAATTTCCTCTTTTCTTATAAGACTGGCAAGACTGTCTAACCGGGTAAAAGCCTCCTCTTTAGCTTCTATAGTAACTTCAGGCTTCATGAGAATATGACGGGTATTAACTTTTTCCCCTTGCTTATTAATCAGTTGAATAATATGATATCCGAATTCTGTTTCCACTACATTTGAAATTTCTCCTTCATCAAGATTAAATGCTCTGGCAGCATATTCAGGATCCAGTTGTGCTCTTCCCTGGTATCCTATTTCGCCACCATTGCCGGCAGAAGGTCCCTCGGAATACATTACCGCCATGGCAGCAAAGCTGGCTCCCTCTTCAATACGCTGTTTCAACTCCCGTAATTTCGCTTTTAACCGGTTTTGTTCTTTAAGCTCAATTTCCGGTTTGATTGTAATTTGTGCATATTCGAATTGTTTTGGAATAACGGGTATTTCCTCCTCTGACATATTACGGTAAAACTGTCTTATTTCCGAGGGGGTAACGGTAACATCCTGAACAATTTTATTACGCTTCTGTGAACTAAGTAACTGGTTTTTGACAAACTGTTGCATTTCAGCTCTGATTTCGGCTATTGGTTTTTTGAAGTAATTTTCCACAGCCTGTTCAGAACCAAAATGGGATAGATACATTTGCATTTGAGCATCCATTTGCTGGTTAATCTGGCTATCAGTCACTTCTATTAGTGTATCCAGCTCAGCTTCAGCTATTAACAGCTTGTCAATGAGGAAATTTTCTAGTATCTCGCATTTCATATCACCCTGTGATGTAATTCCCTGTGCCTGCTGTTCGATATACATTTTTTCGATATCTGATTTCAGAATGATATTGCTTCCCACTATTGCAACTATCTGATCAATTACTTTATCCTGGGCAAATACTGTATTTAAAGATAAAAGTAGGATCAACAATATACCTGTCATTTTATGTGAATTATTCTGCCTCATTTTTTTTATCAAAAATTTCAAAATTATTTTTTCTAATTCCTTCTGAATATACTTTGTTCTCAACTTCTTTTAAAAAGTCTATTTTTCTTTTGTTTAATATCAGGTTTTTAATATCGTCTTGTACATATTCTATAGGGGCCTGTTCATTTTTAAGCTTATAATCATAAATAGTAACCAAGTAATAATAACTCGAATCTTTCATTTCAATAATATCATTTTGAATGAGAAACTGTTTGGGATTTTCGACATTTTCAGGAATATTTTTTAAGACCACATCAAAATCTACCCAACGGTCTGTAAATATATCAAAACTTTTAGCGTACTGAATGCAATAATCCCTCAATTCTATTATTCCTTCCCCTGTTTCATTTTTACATAATTGCTTGAGTTCTTCAGGGTGGGCAAATTCAGCCGGTATTTTTAAAAAAATAGCTTTTACTAAATTATTTTTCAGCCGGAAATTACCAGTATTATTGGAATAGTATTCAAGTATTTGATTATAAGATACAGTCGTGTCCATTTTTTGGGCGATCATTTCATTTTTATATCTGTATATGATCAGTGAATTACGATATTCCTCCAGTTCTCGTGTAACATTTTTTTGCTCAGCGGTAAGGTTTTCTTCAGCCTTTCTTACCATTAATTCCCGTTTAATCCATTTCCTGATATAATCATCCGCCATAATCATGCTGTCCTCTCTTCCTGCCTCTTTAGGTATAACAGCTGATATGTCAGACAAGTATAATTTTTTTGTTCCAACACGTGCTACAATCTGATCATCAACCGGAGCATTATTATGACATGTGTATAATATTGGCGATATAATAAAAATTACTAGCATTTTCCAATGCAGCATTGAAAAATATGTCTTGTTATTATTTGATGTTTGATATGACATTAGCAAATAATTTTATTTTATAAGAATTCCATCTTCATTACTGGCTACTGCTGTAATTAGGAGCCTCACGGGTAATCGACACATCATGTGGGTGACTTTCCCTCACACCGGCGTTTGTTATTTTTGTAAATTTTGCTTTTTGAAGCACTTTTATATTCTTGGCACCGCAATATCCCATGCCTGCCCGGAGTCCCCCGATAAGCTGAAACAACACTTCATATAATGTACCTTTATAAGGAACACGTGCAACAATACCTTCTGGTACAAATTTTTTCATATCTTCTTCCATATCCTGAAAATATCTGTCTTTAGATCCTTTTTGCATTGCTTCTATCGATCCCATACCACGGTACGCTTTAAATTTTCTTCCCTGGTAAAGGATAGTTTCTCCTGGTGATTCTTCCACGCCGGCAAACAATCCTCCGGCCATGACAGAGTTGGCTCCTGCAGCTAATGCTTTTACTATATCTCCCGAATATCTTATTCCTCCGTCGGCAATTATCGGAACATTACTTCCTTCGATTGCTTTGGCGACAGAAAAGATAGCCGAGAGCTGCGGAATACCCACGCCGGCAATAACTCTTGTTGTACAAATAGATCCCGGACCTATTCCCACCTTAACCGCATCAGCTCCTGCTTTTACAAGTGCTTTGGCCCCTTCTGCCGTGCCGACATTCCCTGCCACTACATCTTTTTCCGGATATTTGGCTTTAATTTTCTTTAATGTTTCGATCACCGATTTTGAATGTCCATGGGCAGTGTCTAATACCAGGGCGTCTACCTGAGCCCTGATCAGTTCATCAACACGCTCCATCGTATCATAATTAATTCCAATTCCTGCAGCTACCCGCAACCTTCCTTTTTCATCCTTGCAGGCCAGGGGTTTGTCCTTTGCCTTTGTAATGTCCTTATAAGTTACGAGTCCGATAAGTATATTATTTTTATCAACAACAGGCAGCTTTTCGATTTTATATTGTTGTAATATTTCTGCTGCCTTTTCAAGGTCAGTTGATTCGGTTGTGGATACAAGGTTTTCTTTGGTCATCACCTCCTCAATTGGCCTGTCCATATCTTTTTCAAAACGCAAATCACGATTAGTAACTATGCCGACGAGATGACCTTCATGATCAACTACCGGTATTCCTCCTATTTTATATTTGGACATGATATCTATTGCATCTGAAACCTTTTTCTCCCTTGTTATGGTTATGGGATCATAGATCATACCATTTTCAGCTCTCTTTACGGTTGTTACCTGGTGAGCCTGGTCGCTAATATCCATATTTTTGTGTATAACCCCGATTCCACCTTCACGTGCTATGGCAATTGCCATTTTATGTTCTGTCACTGTATCCATAGCTGCAGAAACGATAGGTGCATTGATAGCTATGGAACGAGAAAAATGTGAGATCAGACTAACTTCTCCCGGCAGTATCTCGGAATACAAAGGTACCAACAAGACATCATCAAATGTCAGGCCTTCAAAAGCTATTTTTTCGGTATAAAAAGACATGTGCTTTTATTTTATGATTTAATCCGCAAAACTACAAAAAATTAAATTATGACTATTTAATTATCATCAGATTGAAGTGTTTTGACTAATAAAAATTGTTAAACGGACGGGAAATATTATTTTTACATCCATTGATGACTACCTGTAAAAGATTTTTAAAATTTTCCCAAATGGATAATTTGCGACAAATACTGGCTCATTACTGGGGATATTCAGATTTTCGACCTTTGCAGCTGGATATCATAGAATCAATTTCTGCCGGCAAGGATACACTCGGACTGATGCCTACCGGCGGGGGAAAATCAATTACTTTTCAGGTTTTTTCATTATCAAAAAAAGGAATATGCATTGTTATTACCCCACTCATTGCCCTGATGAAAGATCAGGTTGAAAATCTGCACCGGAAAGGAATACGCGCATTAATGATCCACAGCGGCATGTCGACATATGAAATAAAAATAACCCTTGACAATGCTGTATGGGGTGATTATAAATTTCTTTATGTCTCTCCTGAACGTTTGAATTCCGAATATTTCATGGAACGTCTCGGACAAATGGATGTAAATCTTATCACTGTTGATGAAGCTCATTGTATTTCCCAATGGGGTTACGATTTTCGTCCGAGTTACCTGAATATTGTTCGTTTGCGTAATATTTTGCCGGAGGTAAATTTTCTGGCACTCACGGCTACGGCGACTACCTCCGTGACCCAAGACATCCAAGATAAACTTGGTTTTAGTGAACCAAATATACTTAAGATGTCGTTCCAGCGGGAAAATCTCAGCTATTTGGTGCGCATAAAAGAAAATAAGATTGAATATTTACTTGAAACCCTGAAGGAAGTGCATGGATCGGGAATTGTATATGTTCGTAGTCGCAAAGTAACACGTAAAATTGCACTGGAACTACATAATAAGGGCATTTCAGCAGATTATTACCATGCGGGACTTAGCAATGCGGTGAGAGGATTGAAGCATGATGCTTGGCTGAAAGGAAAGGTGAGGGTAATAATTGCCACCAATGCATTCGGTATGGGCATAGACAAGCCGAATGTTAGGTTTGTTATACATTTCGATCCTCCGGATTCACTGGAAGCTTATTTCCAGGAAGCGGGCAGGGCAGGACGGGACGGCAAAAAGGCTGCTGCTGTATTATTATTTAATAATGCTGATAAAAGCCGACTGAAGAAACATATCAAAGTTGCATTTCCTGACAGGGATACAATTAAACAGATTTACCAGTCGCTTTGTAACTATTTTCAGGTTGCAGAAGGTTTTGGTAAAGGGCAGGTATTTGAATTCGGTCTGCAGAATTTTTCGCAGTCATATAAATTTCAACAAACTACGGTATATAACAGTCTGAAAATTTTACAGCGGGAAGGTTACGTGGAATTTACGGAAGAAGTTGACAGTCCATCACGTATATACTTTATCGTATCCCGCGATGATCTTTATAAATTCCAGGTTGCCAATGCTGAATTCGATAATTTTATAAAATTGATTCTACGATCGTACACAGGCCTTTTCAACGGTTATGTTGCAATCGATGAAGAATTGCTTTCAAAAAGAGCTAACATTGACAGGGATGTTATTTATAATTATCTTCAGTATCTGAGAAAATCCCGGATTATTGACTATGTTCCCCGGAAACGCACTCCCTATATCTATTTCACTAAAGAGAGGATAAGAGAAGAACGTGTGATAATATCGAAAGAAAATTATGATCTCCGAAAAAAAAATTTCAAAGAAAGGATATCGGCAGTTATCAATTATGCTACAAGCACAACAAAATGCCGAAGCCGGATGTTACTTCAGTATTTTGGTGAGACAGATGCTCCCGAATGCGGTATTTGTGATGTATGCAGGCTGATGAGTAGCAGGGGACTTAGTTCATTCGAATTTAATGAAATAGGCAAAAGAATCAGGGCTATGCTTAAGACCCCTCTTACCTATGAGGCTTTGCTTGCCGGAATTAAAGGTAGCAGAGATAAAAATGCCGAGGTTATTAAATGGCTCATAGATAATGATCAGATTGTCTGGCGTATCGACCGTAAGCTGGAATGGAAAAAATGATCAAATGGGTTCATTCCTTGGAGTACCTTTAAGTTATTAAAATCTTTTTTATTTTTGTCATTTGTATTAACATGTAAAAAATGGATAGTGAGAATATACATTCATTGGTTTATTCCAAAAAAGTAGTAGAGTTTGTGACATTGGCAGGAGAGTTTTGTGAATCTGTAGAGAGTGCCTTGAATTTTTCTGTTGAAGAAAATCTTAAAAAAATGCAATTGGTTTTGCCTTTATTATATATGAAGGCAGTGTTGTTGCCGCGGACTGAAAAAGTGCTGGATGATGAATTGAAAAAATTTGTAACAGAAATGGATTATAATCTACTTCAGCAGAGGTGGCTTGAAATTTTGGGTGAAAACGACTCTTATTATGAAGTTTTTGATCCTGATATACAGTTTAACAAAGAAACTACTACAGCAAGTATTTCTGAGAATTTGATGGATATTTATCAGGATTTAAAGGACTTTATCACTTCTTACAGTCTGGGTGATGAATCCATAATGAATGATGCATTGTATGACTGTATTTATCATTATGAGGAGTTTTGGGGACAAAGAGTGGTAAATGTTTTGAGGGCGATTCACATGCTTCTTACCGGAGGAACTGACTTTTACGATAATAAAGGAATAAAGGGTAATACCGGTAAAGAACCGGAGAAAAGCCTGCCCGAATGGTTCGAAAAATTTTTTAATGGGGGCGATGATAAATAATATGATATTTAAAGAGACTATTACTAAAGAAGAGATCAATGATTTGCCGCTTAGGTATTTTGAAGGCGACATAATAGTTGTTGATAAGTTTTGGAAGGCAAAAGAAGCGGCTAAAATTCTGGAAAGACACTCTGTTATTGGTTTTGATACTGAAACGAGGCCTTCTTTTAAGAAAGGAGTGGTTAATAAAGTAGCCTTATTACAGCTTTCCACTCATGGCCATGCATTTCTCATAAGATTAAATATGCTGGGATTACCTTCTGTTATAAAGAAAATTCTTACAAACCCGCATATAATTAAATCAGGTGTTGCAATTCATGATGACATAAAAGCCCTTAAAGAGATAAAATCTTTTAGTCCCGGAGGATTTATTGAATTACAGGATCATGTAAAAGATTTTGGCATCCGTAATTTCAGTCTGAAAAAACTTTCTGCCATAGTGCTCGGATTCCGCATTTCAAAATCGCAGCAACTTTCAAACTGGGAAGCTCTTAATTTGACAGAGGGTCAGAAAATTTATGCTGCTACAGATGCATGGGTATCATTAAGGATATATGAATATTTGAATAATCACACTGTTGTGGAAATAGGGTAACCATACGGTACCGTTAAGCTATAGAGCGTAGAGAGAAAAAAATTATAATTATGGAACATCAGGCTTTAGAAAAGATATTAAAAGGCAACTCTATTTTGCAAAAGATGGATTATCTTACCAGTAGATATCACGGTAGGGTTATATTTACAACGAGTTTTGGATATGAGGACCAGGTTATTACCGATATGATCTTCAGAAATGACATAGCTGTTGAGGTAGTAACTCTTGACACGGGCCGTTTATTTGAAGAAACCTATAAAGTTATGCGCAGTACGCGTGAAAAATACAGCAAGCCAGTCAGGGTGTATTTTCCACCAAGAAAAGATGTTGAGAGATTAATGACGGAAAAAGGTCCTTTTAGTTTTTATGAATCTATAGAAAATCGTAAAGAATGCTGTTATATACGAAAGGTGATGCCTCTGAAGCGTGCTCTTAAGGGTAAAAAGATATGGATAACCGGCCTCAGGACTTCACAGTCGGAAACCCGTCAGGCATTACATGAATTTGAATGGGATGATGGGAATAATATTATCAAGTTCAATCCACTTTTGGACTGGAGCCTTGAGCAGGTAAAAGAATATATTAAAAAAAATAATGTGCCTTATAATGTTTTACACGACAAGGGATTTGTAAGTATTGGCTGCGAACCATGCACCAGAGCCATTAAAGAGGGTGAAGATTTTCGTGCCGGCAGGTGGTGGTGGGAGCATAATTCCGGCAAGGAGTGCGGTCTGCACGAAAGTTGAGATTGATAATACTACCCTTAAGATAATTAAGTGAGGGATAATTACCCCCTAAGAGTAATGATTTTTATGGCAAGGCTACATCATTGCCTTCGAACCATGCTTTCACCAATGTTTTGTTTGCCTGATACCATTTTTTCAACACCTTCTTCCTCACCGTCGAGTTTTATTGTTCCCATCAGGCTGTATAGCTGTTCTTCACTAAGATTACAATTCCTTTACAAATTCTTTGAGCCATTTGGAAAGCTCCATGCCTACTTCTTTATTCATGAGGCCGTATATTATATTTGTTTTAAGGAAATCCAGCTTATTGCCAATATCATAGCGTGTGCCATTGAACTTCAATCCGTACATAGCATATTTTTTGACCATATCCCTCATGGCATCGGTAAGTTGTATCTCATTATTTTTGCCGGGGACTGTATTTTCCAAATAATTGAATATTTCGGGAGTGAAAATGTATCTGCTGGCTATCGCAAGGTTGGAAGGAGCTTCTTCGGAAGAGGGCTTTTCGATAAAATTTTCAGCGATCATAACATTTTTTTCCAGTTGTTTTCCTTTGATTATGCCGTAGCGATGAACATTTTCCATTGACACCTCCTCAAGGGCAACTACCGAGCTTTTATAACGTTCATAAACATTTATCAGTTGTTTGGTAATAGGATCTCCTTTTCCGCTTATAAGGGTATCTCCCAGTAGTACAGCAAACGGCTCGTTGCCTACATGGTCACGTGCATAAAGAATAGCATCTCCCAGTCCGTTCATCTCTTTTTGCCACACGAAATAAATATTAGCAAGATTTGATATTTTTTTGATCTGCTCCAACAACTCGTACTGTTTTTTTGCCAGGAGGGATTCTTCAAGGACAGGACTTCTGTCGAAATGTTCTTCAATAGCCCTTTTCCCTTTTCCTATTATCATCAATATATCTGTAATACCACTGGCAACAGCTTCTTCAACGACATACTGGATAACAGGAGTATCAACAATAGGTATCATCTCCTTAGGTTGTGATTTTGTAATGGGTAAAAATCGTGTTCCCCAGCCTGCAGCGGGTATAACAGCTTTTTTTATCATTTTTTAAGAATTTACTATGTTTGGTTTTATTACTTCGATATTTTTTTCTGCTAATGTTTTTATCAGCTTTTGATAAATATTTTCGTTTGCATAAGTTCCTATTATAGCACCTCCCGAACCGGTAAATTTAGCAGAAGCTCCAACTGAGCGTGCAGCTTTGACCATTTCGATATTACCTTTAGTTATTTTTATCAGACTTGCACGGAGGTCGAAATTGGCATTTATAAGATCATGCATTATTTTACAGTCATGCTTTTTTAGTGCCTCGAGGAATTTTTCAGTGTAACCCGACCATTTTTCCATTGCTTTTAATACTTCTTTCTCTCCGATGTTAAACCGGGCACGAAGGTTATTATGCAGTACTTCCGTTCCTTCAGAAAGGCTCTTATGAAAGGCAATATACATATCAGGAAACAGGGAAGCATCTATGATTTCATAATATCCGTAACCCTGCTTTTGCATTATCTCCTTGTTGAAATCCATGTACACTGGTTTTCCGTATGCCTGCACCACTCTGTCCTGCAGTCCCGCCGCAATTCCCAGCTCTTTATCCTCCACGCTCAGCACCAGGTTAGCCATTACGGGTTCGGGGATAGTCACTCCGTAAAAGACGGTCAGTGCCTTCATACAGGCAGTAATAATAGCACTGCTGCCTGCCAGACCGAGCCGGAGCGGAATATCTGAATTATAGCGGATGGTGAAGTTACGTTTATCAAGGCGGATACTGTTAACCTGGCAGTAATCGTAGAAAACTTTTATTGTAGCTTTAAGCAGTCTTATACCACCATAATAGCCTGATGATTTGACATTTTCCACAAGTTCATCAATACTGTGGAACCTTGTTTTATCGAGCCGCTGAGGCTGTATATCCAGCTCGGGAGTATGATACAACTGCACTTTAGCCTGAAAGTTTGAAAACAGGAAGGCTATTGTCTTGCCAAAATATCCGTCCGACGGGTTTCCTATGACTGCTGCCCTGGGGTAGCAAAAAGTTTCAATAATCATATTAAGGGTTTGTCATTTTTATGAATTCCATTTTCTTATGGCCGTGATGTTCATTTCATTCTTTATGTTACGGGCCTTGGGAGTATAAAGGAATTCCAGTTCTTTGCCGAAATATTTACATATCTTTCCCCTGACCATTTTCATGGTTGCATTCTGCAATGCGTTTTCCTGGGTGAATGCCTCTGATAAAACCACAAAAGTAGCTGGTAACCAGCGCGGGGGAAACATATCTTCATACTCTCCGCCTTTTTTGAACTCGTTTATCTCTCTGTTAATTAAATTCAGAGATTCGATATTACCTTCCTCGCTGCCAGGTTCAATATCCTGTTTTTTCAACTCACGGTTTATTGCATCTATTGCCGGTACTAACATTGCTGTGGTACACGGGTTTTGGTTATTGTAAAGCATTATCTGCTGAATAAAGGATGATTTTTCAATGATAGCTTCTTCAATTCCCTCGGGACTAAATTTCTCGCCGTCATTTCCGATAAGCAGACTTTTAAACCTTCCCAAAACATATAAAAAACCGTCTTTATCCATATATCCCAAATCCCCTGTATGCAACCAACCGTTTTTAATAGTTTCAGCAGTAGCTTCAGGATTTTTCCAGTAACCAAGCATAACGTTATCACCCTTTACTACAATTTCACCTGTTTGTCCCATCGGAAGTTCCTTACCATCTTCGCTAAGTATTTTCAGATCAAGGTATTTAACAAGTCTGCCCGACGAACCGAATTTAATGGCGTGAAGAGCATTTGAAGAAATAACCGGAGCTGATTCTGTAAGTCCGTACCCCTGGCAGACTGGCATGCCTATAGCATAAAAGAATTTTTGCAGGTCGACATCAAGCAAAGCCCCACCTCCGATGAAGAACTTAAGCTTGCCGCCGAAGCCTTGGCGGATTTTTTTGAACAAAATCTTGTCGAAGAGCCAGACAAGAGGTTTGAGGATGATCCTCCATCCTTTTCCCCTATTATATCCCATTCCATTATAAATATAATTTACTTTTAGTGCAAACTTGAAAATTCCGTTTACGGTTTTCCCTTTTTTTCTTATCTCTCCTTCGATGCTGCTTTTAAATTTTTTTGAAAATGCAGGCACGCTCATTAGCAGGTCAGGCTGTACTTCCTTAATATTTTTCGGAATATTTTTCAGTGTTTCAAGGGGAGACTTTCCAATCTCAACCGATGCAATACTTGCTCCTTTATACATAAAAGCATACAGGCAGCAGGTATGAGCAAAGGCATGGTCCCACGGAAGAATTGCCAGAGTACACCATTCGGGATGTAATTCCATCAGGGTATTCGATTGTACTACATTAGCAGCATAGTTAAGGTGGGAAAGCATGATACCCTTAGGATCGGCTGTTGTGCCGGAGGTATAGCTTATGTTTGCAAGATCTTCCGGCCGGATATTTTTCCATATTGTTTCTACCTTATCGCGATTATCTTTCAGAAATTTTTCACCGTTGCTAATTAGGTCATTAAGGTTGACATCATTTTTACCTGGATTTTCCTTACCGTCCATATAGATCACTTTTTCCAGGTCAGGAAGCTTGTCCCTTATATCTTCAACCTTTTTATAATGAGGAGCCGAAACAAAAATATATTTACTGCTGCTATGTTTCATACGAAAGATAAGTTCACTTTCATGCAGCCGGATCGATAAGGGAACATTGACGCCACCGGCATAAAGAATTCCCAGCTCACTGATGATCCATTTATTACAACCGTCGGAGATCAGTCCTGTTCGGTCTCCTTTTTTCAATCCTAGTCCAACAAGTCCTGCCGCCAGTTTTAAAACCTGTTCCCTCGTTTCTTTATAAGAGGTATTTTGATATTTACCATCTTTTTTCTCCCGGAGATAGACATTATTAGGGTAATTTTTATTGGCGGTTTCAAAAAGTTCTATTATGGTTTTCATTTGTATGTAATTTGAAATAATTTGAAAAAATATAGACGCAGATCAATATGATACGTTATGATGCCCGCTGAATATTATTTTATGGAACGCGGATGACGCTGATTAAACAGATTTACGCTGAAAATATATAGACGCAGATCAATATGATTCATTATGATGTCATCTGAATATTATTTTATGGAACGCGGATGAAATTTATTTTCGATTCAAATGTATAAAAAAACCTGAAATTTTGCTATAGAATGGTTTTTTCTGATAATATCTTATTTATGAATAAAAAAATAGTTATTGGCTTTTAAGCCTTTGTGCGCAATGAATTCTTCCTCTTTAGGCGCTTAAGCCGCAAAACTCACCAACATGTTAGTTTTAAAACAGACAATATTTCCCGCGAAGCGGTTTTTTTTCAGGCTTGCCCTGAAAAAACGTAGTATTCTTATAAACATTGAACTGCGTTAGTTTATTATTCAGTAATTAGTCCTTCATTATCTGGCAATATAGCCCCAAGAAAAATAACTTGAGAAAAGAAGATATAATAAGAGATTTTTATAAAATAACCATTTATAAAAACAGATACTTAAATTGGTCTTACAGGTGGATACCGGTATTGTTTAATAACATATAGAATTATATAGAAATTCTTTTTATTTTTGTTAAAACGAAAACATTGATGATAAAACAAATCATTAGTATAGATACTAAATCGGCTAAACCCAAGTACAGGCAGATAATTGATTCTGTTAGCAGTGCAATTGTGAGGGGAGTTGTAAGGAAAGGGGAAAAAATGCCTTCCATAAATCAAATCTGCGGCAGATACAAGGTGAGCCGTGATACCGTGATGTTCGCTTTTAATACATTAAAAGCCAGGGGGATAATTCTCAGCCAGCCAGGTAAGGGTTATTATATAGCATCTACTGATATCCATCCTGAGGAAAAGGTATTCGTGATGTTTGATGAATTAAATTCTTTTAAGGAAGATCTTTATAATTCACTTGTAAACACTATTAAAGAAAAAGCAAGTTTTGAAATTTTTTTTCATCATTTTAATTATAAAGTATTTAAGAACCTGATTTTAGAAAGTATCGGTTATTACACTTCTTATATTATAATGCCTGCCAATTTCAATAATACGTGTGGACTTTTGAATAAGCTGCCACGTGGCAAGGTTTTTATTGTCGACAGACTGAAGCCTGATCTGAATGAGTTCCCTGCAGTATTTCAGGATTTCGAGCAGGATGTTTATGATGCACTTAATGATGGTATCTCTCTTATAAAAAAATACCGGAAGCTGGTTTTTGTAAATCCGGGCGGAAAAGAACCTGTTGAAAGGGTAAATGGCTTCGAACGGTTTTGCAGGGAAAATAATTACAATTTCGAGACATTGAAAAATCTGGACAGTGCCCGTCCCGGTCTTTATGAGGCGTGGTTTCTAATATCGGATCGTGATCTTGTTCATTTATTAAAAATTATCAAAGAATATAAATATAAGTTAGGTAAGAAGTTTGGTATTGTCTCGTTTAATGATACATTGCTTAAACAGATGTTGGCGGGAGGGATTACCACCATTTCGACCGATTTCACACAGATGGGGATAACATTAGGGGATATGTTGATGTATAATAGGTCGGATAAAGTCAGAAATCCTTCGAAACTCATTGTGCGCAATAGTTTATAGGAGATATTGTCAATTAGCAGGATTTTGTCATAAAGCCATTTGATCAAACTCTTTTTTGCTGAGTATTTTAATGTTAAAACCCTCAGCTTTTTTTATTTTTTTTGGTCCCGGATTTTCTCCTGCTACGATATAATCAACATTTTTCGATACACCTGAAACTACCTTCCCGCCAAGTTCTTCAATTTTCAGTTTCAGTTTTTCCCTGATATCACTTGAGCCGAAGTTACCGGTTACAACAAAAGTGAGACCCTCAAGATTTTTTTCTGTGTCCATTTTATTTTCACCTATCTCGAAATTGAGTCCTTCCTCTTTCAGTTTTTCTATGAGCCGGAGATTTTTTTCATCACTGAAAAAATCTACTATGCTACCTGCAATTTTATCACCTATACCATCCACGGCGACAAGATCATCATATGAAGCATTAATCAGGTTATCAATATTTATAAATGTCCTTGCCAGTATCTTTGCCGTTGTTTCACCTATATATCTGATCCCCAAACTATAAAGTACTTTTTCGAAAGGAGCCTCCTTACATTTATTTATCGATCTCACAATATTGCTAAAAGTCTTTTGTTGAATGCTTACTTTATTGAGATGGTTAAGTCTTGCGTGGTCTATGTCCTTTCTGTGAAAAAAATCATCAAGTTTTTTAATATCTTCATTATTTATTCCCTCAACACATTTCAGTTCACTATGTCTGGCTTTATATATGAAATAATAATAATTATAGTATCTCTCAGTTTTTTCTGCCTTGTCCTTTGGCAGGCCTGCCAAGTGAATTAAAATATCTGAGGGGAAGAATAATTTTTCAGATTCAGTGAGTACTGCGAACAAACCTTTAAGAAAATTGTGTTCATGAAGAAATCTATATACACCGTTTGCTTTTTTTCTATCAAGTTGAATGGTTGCGGATATTTCTTTACTGTCAGTATTAAACAAATTTTCAGAAGAAAAATTGTCAACCAGCGCTTTGCAAATATTAAGTGGAGGTGCACCTTTGAAACAGTACAAAACTCTTTCGGCAGGAATCTTATTATGTTCCGCGATAATATTTTTGTCTGGTAGTTTTATCGTTTCAAGACCTATTATCTCATCAGAAGCCTTTTCCAGTTCGATAATATCGGGAATATTACTAATAATGTTTTTACTATAAAGCAAATTTATCGTTTCAGGTCCCAGTCCCTCAATATCCATAGCGTCACGACTCACGAAATGTTCCATTTTGCCTTTGATCTGCGGGGGACAGCCAGTTTCATTGGGACAGTAATGTGCTGCTTCACCTTCATTTCTTATAAGAGGAGTGCCACATTCCGGGCATTTTTTGATAAACCCTACAGGTTCTGAATCGGGAAGTCTCTTCTTGTAATCAACGCCAGTGATTTTAGGTATTATCTCACCACCTTTTTCTACGAAAACCGTATCGGACATATGCATATCCAATTTTTTAATAATATCGGCATTATGGAGGGAAGCTCTTTTTACTACGGTTCCTGCTATTAATACCGGCTCCAGGTTTGCCACCGGTGTAACTGTTCCTGTTCGTCCTACCTGGAAAGAAACAGACTGTAAAATTGTAGTAGCATTTTCAGCTTTGAACTTGTATGCAATAGCCCAACGGGGAGATTTGGCAGTGTATCCTAATTGTTCCTGCAGCTTTTTCGAGTCGACCTTTACAACAACACCATCAGTTGCCACTGGTAATTCATGTCTCTTTAAATCCCATTTTTTTATATAATCAAAAACATCTTCTATACCTTGACACTGACTGACAGCTTCAGATACCTTAAATCCCCAATTCATGGCTTTTTGCAAGCTTTTATAGTGACTGTCATATGGCAGATCATTCCCCAGTACAGAATAAATATATGCATCAAGTTTTCTGGAAGCCACAATAGAAGGGTTTTGCAGCTTGAGAGTCCCTGCAGCTGCATTTCTGGGATTAGCCAGCAGAGGTTCTCCTGTATCCTCCCGCTGTTTATTCAGCTCCTTAAAAACACCGAAAGGCATTAATATCTCTCCCCTGACCTCAAAATCTGACGGGTAATCATTGCCTCTTAATTTCAGAGGAACAGATCTGATGGTACGGACATTATTGGTAACATCGTCGCCTTTGACACCATCGCCGCGTGTCACAGCTCTGGATAATTTGCCGTTTTCGTAAAGCAGGCTTATAGATGACCCGTCGAATTTAAGCTCACAAACGTATTTGAAATCTTCGTCAGTTATTTTCTTTATTCTCGTATTGAAATCCCTCAGCTCTTTTTCAGAATAAGCATTGGAAAGAGAAAGCATACTATTGCGGTGGTAGACCTGTTCAAAAGTTTTTGTCAGATCGCTGCCCACTCGTTGTGTTGGGGAATTAGGATCAATAAATTCAGGATATTCGGCCTCGAGTTGTTCCAGTTCCCGCATTTTCATATCAAAATCATAATCGCTGATTGCCGGTTCTGCCAGCACATAATAACGGTAATTATGTTCTTCAAGGAATTCCCGGAGCTCCGTGATCTTTTTTAATGCCTTTTCGCGATTCATTTTTCGCTCTTTTTATTATATTCGTATAAAAAATAATCGTCAGAGGTAAAAATACGTAAGATTTTTTATTCACTGATGACTTTTGAGTTTACTTTTTTTTCAGGAGTGTTTTTATTATTACTTTTTTTCAGCTATTGAAAAAGAATAAATTGAGTTTTAAGGATTGGAATCCCTTCATATAACTTATTGGTAATTTATTTTAATTAAATTATATTAGAATGATCAGGGCAAAAATTTACATCATTAAAAATTTACAAATAATTAAAAATTCAAAACACATGAAAAAATTTACTGTATTATTAATTTCTATAGTCATAATGATGACTGTAACAGATGGTAAGGCTCAGAATCCTGCAGGGAAATTTATGGGCATGTGGACACTTGACATAGAAGGTGGGGCAGTCGGATGGATAGGAATCCACGATGATGATGGCTTTGTTGATGCCGATCTTTTATGGAGGGGCGGAAGTGTACTTCCCGTGTCCCATGTTTACTTTATCGACAGCAAAAATATGGTAGCGACGCGCACCAGGGAGATCGTCAAGAAAAAAAATAACGGTGAAGAGCGGAAACATGTTGTCACACAACTATATGAATTTCAACGAGATGGAAATCATCTACAGGGAGTAATGACAGCTCCTTCACCTAATGGCCTATCGGTATCTAAAACTAAGTTTGCCGGATGGAAGCTCCCTGATCCATCTCCGGCGCCTGATCTTTCCAAAGTTAAATATGGAAGTCCAGTAAAGCTGTTTAACGGGAAAGATATTAAAAACTGGAGCCTTGTTCACCCTGAAAGGGTTAACGGATTTGAAGTAGTTAACGGAGTGTTGGTTAATAATCCCGTTCAGAAAGGAGAAAAGCATATTCATTATGGAAATCTGCGTACAAATCAGGAGTTTTACGATTTTAATCTGACTATTGACGTAAATGTTCCGGAAGGAAGTAACAGCGGAATATATTTACGAGGTATGTATGAAGTGCAGGTATTGGATTCATATGGTAAAAATCTCGATTCACACAATATGGGAGCTATATATAGCAGGATAACACCGTCAGTGTCCGCCGAAAAACCGTCAGGGGAATGGCAAACATTGGATATAACACTTTGCGACCGTCATGTGACTGTAATACTTAACGGGACTAAAATTATTGATAATGAACCTGTTTACGGCCCAACTGGCGGAGCAATAATTGCTGATGTTTTTAAGCCCGGACCGATTTTTTTGCAGGGTGATCATGGTAAAGTATCTTTCCGTAATATTGTCTTAAAGCCCATAATTAAATAGAACCTGTCTAAAAAAATCCTTTTGAAGTTGATAATTTTTTGATAAGATTGATATTGTGGAGGAAGCCAAAAAACAGGCCATACAAGCATATAAACTTTGCCGGCTACTTCATCAGAATCCTGAGTTGTCATTACAGGAATTTGAAACTTCCAGACTCATGGCTTCTGAACTTAATAAAGCCGGTTTTAAAGTCACTCAGAACTTTAGTGGTAATAGTGTAGTTGGTATTTTAAGGAACGGGACAGGACCGGTAATAATGTTGCGAACAGACATGGATGCATTACCTGTTGAGGAAAAAACAGGATTAGAGTTTGCCAGCACGAGAAAAATGAAGACTAAAGAGGGGAAAGATATTCCTGTCATGCATGCCTGCGGGCATGACATACATATGTCAGTATGGGCAGGTACCATCCACACCCTGAAAGCCCTTTCATCTCAGTGGAAAGGAACAGTGTTAGCTATAGCGCAGCAGGCTGAGGAGATTAATGGTGGAGCAGGAAAAGCTATTGATGCCGGGCTTTTCCATAAGTATCCTGTACCTGATTATGCACTGGCTTACCATATAAATCCTGATATCGAATCAGGCAAGATAGGATTAGTCGAAGGACCCGTTTTTGCCGGAGTAAAAACTGCTGAGATAACCATATATGGACGTGGAGGACATGGGGCTTATCCTGAAAGCTGCATTGATCCTATTATTATTGCATCAACGATTATACTCGGTCTGCAAACTATAGTCAGCCGCGAAATAAGTCCGCTACAACCGGTTGTTGTCTCCGTAGGCTCTATCCATGGTGGCACCATGTCCAATATTATTCCTGATGAAGTAAAGATAGAATTAACACTTAGATACTATTCTGATGAAGTTATAGAGAAAGTAATTTCAGCTATAAAAAGAATCAGCATATCAGCTGCCCAAATGGCAGGCATGCCTGATTATAAACTACCTGAAGTAAACATCTTACCTGTTGATGCCCCACCGGTGATTAATGACAAGAATCTGACAAAAAAAGTAATGAATTATGCCTCATATATCATCAGCTCTGAAAATATCATCGATGTAGCTCCTGCCATGGTAGGGGAAGATTTTGGCAAATATGGCCGGACTCCCGAAAAAGTGCCAATCTGCCTTATATGGTTAGGGAGTACGAGTCCTAATGTAATGAAACAACTAAAAACAGAAGGGAAAAAGCCTTATCCTTTACATTCGCCATATCTTAACCCCGATTATGAGAAGACTATCGAGACCGGCATTAAAGTTATGACCGGTAATGTCATCGGACTAATGGGAGGAAAGCAGATTAATTTCTAAAATGTTTTACAACAGGTAAATATTTGCAGGTCTGACTTTATAAGCCTGTTAATCACTTCAATATATTTTAACTAAAACTATAAGTCTTAAATTTTTATGTGTGCGTACACATTTTTGTTTTGTAATTGATGTTCATTTAAATAGTTTTGTAATGATAACATTTAAACGACAGTGGAGAAAGCAAAAAAAATAACTATTCTGGATGTAGCTAGATTTGCAAATGTCTCTGCGGGTACAATAGACCGTGTAATACATAACAGAGGGAAGGTATCTCCTGAAAAAAAGAAGAAAGTTGAGGAGGCGATAAGGAAACTGAATTTCAATCCTAACATACTTGCCCGCACTCTTGCTTTAGGTAACAGGTTTAATATATGTATCCTTATTCCAGCACCGGAAACATCCGGTCATTACTGGTCTATTCCTCGTGAAGGCATTGATCAGGCGATAGCTTTGTACTCGGATTATGGTTTTTCGGTAAGATATTACTTATATAATCTTTTTTCCGAGAATACATTTCTTAAGCAAACAGAAGAGATACTAAATTTCGAACCGGACGGAGTAGTTCTTGCTCCCTTATTTCTTAAGGAAAGTACTATATTTGTCCGCAAACTTAGAGAAAAAGGGATATCATATATTTTTATCGATGCCGATATTCCAGGTCAGCAAAGCCTTTCTTATATTGGTCCGGATGTACAAAGAAGCGCATACATTGCAGGTAAGCTGCTTGATTCTGTTATAAAACATGACGGAGACCTCCTTATCGTCAATATGGTAAAAGGATTCAGAAATGCATCAGCCTTAAGGAGGATGGAAACCGGATTCAAAAAGTACTTTAAGGATAACCGTCCTGACGGCAATATCCAGATATACACACTAACAATCAATTCCACTCAAAAGAATGCAGTACATATGGAGCTGTCAAAGTTCTACAGTGAACACAGTAATATAAAAGGAGTATTTGTAACCAATTCAAAAGCCTTTTTGGTTTCGGGATTCCATTTGGCACATAATATGGACATCAGGTTGACCGGTTTTGATCTTATAGAAGATAATATTACTCATTTAAAAAGCGGAGGTATTGATTATATAATATCCCAGAGTCCGGTACAGCAGGGAGCCAGGGCTATTCAATCGCTTTTTGAATTTTTTATTTTTAAGAATATACCTCCGGCAACCCAAAATGTGCCGTTAGATATTATCATTCGTGAAAATTTAGATTTTTATCTGAAGTTTCATCAGAAGAACAAGGCTTTGCAAAATAATGAGCTTAAAAGTAAGAAGGGAAGCCCCCGGATTATTTCTGCTAAAAGGTTATGATCCGTCAATGGATCAGTGTACTAATGAGAATAATTAAGCGATAGAAAAAAGAAGTCAGAAACAGGCTTAAAAAGACTAAATAAAATAAATTATTAGATTCGTATAAGGAAAAAGTGAGTTTAAAAAATTATACAATGAAATAAAAAAATATAAATTATGAAAAAAAATCAGATTTTTTATAGTATTGGAAAGAACATGCTTCATGTTATCCTATTACTTTTTATTGTTAATGAAATGAATGCACAAAAGATCATTGAAGGGATTCATTATTACACTGGTAAGCCTGTTCAGGTAGTAACAGATAACGGAATAATTTCGGATGTAAGGTCGGTGGACAAGATCACTGGTGATACTGATGTATACATTGCTCCCGGATTTTTTGATCACCAGGTAAATGGTTTTGCTGGTGTTTCTTTTATTTTTGGTGCAGGTGAATTGAGCCCTGATGGTATAATAAAGGCAACCCGTGAGTTATGGAAAAAAGGGGTTACTACTTATTTGCCCACCCTCACCACACACAGTCAGGACCTTTTGGTGAATAACTTTTCAGTTCTTGGTAAAACGATTGATGATAAAGAGCTTTTAGGATCTATTCCGGGATTCCATCTGGAAGGACCCTATATTAATCCGGAAGATGGTTACCGGGGGGCTCACCCAAGGAGATATGTAAGACTGCCGGACTGGGATGAATTTATGGAGATGTATAAAGCCTCCGGAGAAAACATAATACAGGTAACTGTAGCACCGGAGATGGAAGGTGCACTCGATTTCATCAGTAGATGTGGCCGTCATAATATCCTTGTTGCTTTAGGCCACCATAATGCTCCAGCTGATATAGTTGCTGCTGCTATTGACCGTGGTGCGAGGATTGCCACTCATTTAGGCAACGGAGCTGCCAACATGGTTAACCGGCACCGTAATCCCTTCTGGCCACAGCTTGCCGATGACCGCTATATGATAAGCATTATTTGCGATGGATTCCATCTTCTGCCTGAGGAGATAGCAACTTTTTATAAAGTTAAGGGCACTAATAATACTATCATTACTTCAGATGTAACCCATTATGCAGCCCTCAAGCCAGGAGAATATGTGACAGAAACCGGTGAAACCATAGAGCTCACTGAAGAAGGAATGCTTCGCTATCCCGCGCAAAATGTATTATACGGATCAGCATCGCCTATAACCAAAGGGGTAGGACATATTATGGAAGTTACCGGTTGTACCTTAGCAGATGCCGTGCAGATGGCAAGTACCAATCCTGCCAGATTATTCGGGCTGGATGACCGCGGTACTCTGACTCCGGGCAAACGTGCAGATATAATACTGTTTAAGTTGGAAGACTTTAAAGTAGAGATATTAAATACATATGTCAAAGGTGAACTGGTTTATAAAAAATAATAAATAAATCTGTAATCCTGTAAAATATGATGGAGGGTACTCAATATTTAAAGCCGGAATTGTCATGAGGTTCTAAAGTGTGCGTTAACATTTGAAAGGTTAAAATATAGTTTGAAAGTAAATATATCCCCATTCTTAAAAATGTGAAAATGAGTATTTTTAATAGTAACGTGCGATATAGAACAGTAATATATTACATTATAGATTTTCAGATTAAATTAAACATTATTTAATGAAGCCAATATTTAAAAAAATTTTAATAGCCCTTGCAGCTGTGGGGCCTGGATTATTCCTAATCGGTTACAACATTGGAACAGGAAGTGTAACAACAATGGCAAAAACCGGAGCTGAGCATGGAATGGAGCTTTTCTGGGCTCTGGTATTATCGTGTATTTTCACTTTTATACTAATGGTTGCATACGGTAAGGTTACTTTGGTAACAGGACATACAGCTCTATTTAATATTAAAAATGAGTTCAGGGGTGGATACATATTATCGTTGTATATCCTTATTGCCTTGATAATAGGAGAGTTGCTCGCATTGATAGGTGTAATGGGCATAGTAGCTGACCTGGCACAGGAAGGAATGAGGTTGCTTTTCTCCAATACAATCGTTCCCAGGGGATGGATAATTTTTGTTTTTGCAACTGCTCTTTATATTCTTCTGTGGTTTGGACAGTATAAAACCTTTGAAAAGGTATTGACTATTTTTGTAATTTTCATGGGACTATCATTTATTGTGGTATTTTTCATGGTCAGGCCTGATTTTTCCGTAATAGTTAAAGGATTGATTCCCGGGATACCCAACACACCCGGAGCATTCGGACTTGCTGCCGCCATTGCGGGAACAACCTGTTCTGCGGCAGTGTTTATTATGCGGAGCACTGTTGTTGCTGAAAAGGGATGGACGATAAAACATTTGAAGTCGGAGAGAAATGATGCGTTGGTTTCTGCATCAATGATGCTTTTCCTGAGCGGTGTGATCATGGCGGTAGCTGCGGGTACGTTGCACGTAATGGGGCTTAAATTGGAAAATACAGTTGAAATGATTGAACTTTTTGCTCCTATCGGAGGCAGAGCAGCTGCCTTTATACTTATACTTGGTATTGTAGGAGCGGGACTGTCGACAATCTTTCCTATTGTGCTTATTGCTCCTTGGTTAATAGCCGACTTTACCGGAAAACCAAGAAATATCCGTTCATCACAGTCACGCTGGCTTATCTTTTTTGCCATGTTGTTTGCCTTCGGGTCTATTTTTCTCGAACAGCGTCCCCCTGCCCTGATGGTCTTTTCCCAGGCTTTTCAGGCATGTATTCTTCCTGCTGTTGCCATTCCAATACTAATACTGATAAACCGCAGAAAGCTAATGGGCAATCATAAAGCAGGGCTATGGGAAAATATTGGAATTTGGGCTGTAGTGCTTTTTTCATTTCTTACTACATGGTTTGCTATAACGGAGTTATTAGTTTGAAAAAATCCGGTACAGCATTTTTATACAGTAATTTTTCAGGAGGATAGGCACTATCTGACAAATCATTAATTTATTCCCAGTAAGTCATTATATACGAATTTTTCTTCAGACGTTTATTGTTCCTTCCCACGAAGCACATTTTATTATAACGTTCAACGACACAAAGTGCAGTGAGAGCATCATTCATATCATGAGCCCATAACAGTCTGCGGTCACCCTCCCTTATAATCCACCCCCTGGCATCAAGGTCTTCCGCCACCACATTAGCCGGATTGTATGAGATGCAATCAACTTTTGTTAGCGGTTCATGTGATAATTTGCTATTACCTGACCAGTATTCCGTGATATATTTTGACCGGTTAATAATCCGCCTGTTATCGCGTCCTATAAAACCATGTTTCTTATATCTTTTTGCTATGCGTAACGCATTCAGGGCATCCTCCTTATTAGAGAGCATTTTTATATTAATAGTCCCGTCTGTCAACAGCCATCCCTTCCATCCCTTCTTAATTATTCTGAGTTTACGGGGATCATAAGACGATTCTTCCCTGTTATGAATATTATAAACATCTTCCATAAGGTACATACGTTTATCAATGCCACACTCTCCGTAACCTATACGGAAGCAGCCGTCATTGCCATGCACCGAACCCCAACTGTTTTTACATATCCAGCAGGAATTTGCATCATCATAGCCGATAACAGTTATTGCATGGCCACCCTGAATATCACCTGCAACATTGGAATAAATACCATTAGCTCCTCCATGCCAAAACAGATAAAAATCGTCATAAACAGTAAACATGCTAATAAGCGGGCCTTCTTCGCACAACCACCGTTTCATTTGTTTTGAACTGGAAGAGGAATCGTAACCTGTGATTTTTATGGTTAACATGGTTCCCTCAATAAGTTCAGCATTATGGTTCATATCTTTGTAAGGATAATTATCTTCAAAACAAGCCCCTTCATCAATTAAAAAATCCAATGCCGCAGGAATAGCCCACCCATAACGTGGATCACCCGGATTACATTGTCTTTCAGGAATAAAAAAGATTCCCGCCTCAGAAATATTTGTTTTCAACTTTTCATTACTTTCATTAATCCGGCAATGAGATTCCATGGCAGCAGCAACAGCAAAAGCAACACATGAACCGCAATTACCCTGGTTTTTGACAGGTGATATCCAGTTTTTTTCGTCAACAAACCGCCAATCCCATGAATTAGGTAGTTTTTTGTAAACAGGACGCTGAAAGCGATTCATACCCGGTTGCCATATTTTATATTTATCCTGTCTTGTTCTTCTTAATCTCGGATACCGGGCATTAATAGTTCCCGCAGGGGGTATTAGAGCACCAAGCGGCATATGATGGATTATAGAATCAATGTCACTTTCGTCGGGAATGTTGTGAGAAACAGACCAACGGGCATTCCTTGTTACTAAAAGTTCTTTGAGTTCTCTGACTATCATTGTGTTTATTGGAGACTTAATATATGGATTAACACTAATTACCGGTCGAAAATGTTGATGTTTATCATGCTAAATTAATTAATTTACTATTAAGTGACTATGAAAATTATAATTTATAATTTGAACCGCTTCGCGGGAAATACTGTCTGTTTTAAAAAAATATGTTGGAAAGAGTTGTGTCTTAAGCGCCTATTTTTTTTAATTAGATAAAAATAATTATTATTATATTGCTATATAAATAATAATCATTATTTTGGCCGAAACTAATTATATCAAGGGATTCGGAAATATTGAATCTTACTGATACCTTATAAAAAAATTTTAAAAAATATGAAATCAGAGAGTTCATGAAAAGAGGAAATATATTTTTACAAGATGAAATATTTTAGAGGATTTTTGCAATAGATTTTCTGAGAATATGAAATCCGGAAATTCATGAACTAATGAGAAATATTTTTTTGAAGATAGAATCTGTTGGAGATATTTTTCACAAGATGTATGTTATAAAATTTTTAGCATGAAACGTATATTATTCATTTTGGTCGTAATAGCTCCACTTTTTTCGAGTGGTCAGAGCACAATGCATTTCATGGAAAGGATGCCGCAAAATATTTCATTTAATCCCGCTTTTGTGCCGGAAGCAGGATTCAATTTAGGATTGCCGTGTATCGGGGGGCTGAATATACATGCCTTTAATTCGGGATTTGATTATAATGCTTTTGATACGTTTTATGATAATCTCGGCCGCGAAGGATACCATCCTGCAGAATTTATAAGTTCTATCGGTGATTACAATACATTTTTCACTGAGTCCCAAATAAATCTCTTATCCTTTGGGTTCAGGTTACGTAAAAAAGGATATTTATCATTTCATGCTACTTTAAACGACAAGACTCTCCTCAAAGCAGAATCGGATCTTGTCTATCTTTTTTCTGATTTTGATGATCTGGCTGATGAAGATTTTCCCCTACAAGTGGATGATCTTAATTTCTACACAAACAATTATATGTCTGTTGGTCTGACCTATTCCCGAAGAATAAATGAACATCTGACACTTGGAATATCTCCTCATATTAATTATAATATCATCGGGATCAAAACCCAAAAGATAAGTTATATGGTGGAGGTTGCAGAATCTCAGGGATACCCTGAACCAGTAAGGGATTATGAGCCGACATTTACAGGGGAGGTCGTAATGGGATTGCCGTTTGAGATTAACGAAGAAGCTCTTGAAGGAGATGAGCTTATACATGTCGGTGATATATTCCCCACCAATTGGGAAGATGAGCTTAAAATTTCAGATATTTTAAAAAATAAGAGCTTTTCGTTGGATTTGGGGGCAACTTATGAAATTAATAAATGGTTTTTTGCTGCCAGTTTGCTTAATCTCGGTGCATCAAGATGGACATCCAATGGTTATGTTTTGGATGGCAGTAATGAATCAATCAAGGTCACCGGAGAGGAGAGAATTAATATTGGCATTCCGGCAAAATTATATTTAGGATTGAAGAGGCAGTTTTCTCCTAAATGGAATTACGGCATTCTATTGCACAATTCATTTTATTATGTCGGAACCAGAACGTCAGCAACTGTTTCACTTAACGGCAAAATAGGTAGGTGCTTATCAACTTCTGTTAGTTATACCGGCGGTTACAAGTATAATAATATCGGATTGGGATTTTCAGTGAGATTTTTGCCCGGAGCTGATCTGTATTTTGTGACCGACAATATTATTCAGATTTTTACTTTCAAAGAGGCATACAGGCTTACTGCGGCATCAGGGATTAATATTGCATTCGGGTATTAATTATTGTCTGTTTAATCGGATTTAAAAATATTTTAATAACTTTTATAACTGAATCTGCGACGGTTAGTATCTTTATGGACTATAAATCCCTCAATTTTTTTGATATCCAAAATTGAATTCCACTATTATTTTCGATAGTATTACCGGTATCTATTCCTGCAGAAAAACCCAGTTCAACAGGAAACTCAGGATTAGCATAGTGTATCTCCAGCAATCCCGATAACTGTTTTCGTACCGGATTAAAAGGATTGGAATATGATCCAAAATGATGTATTAAAGTGATCAGCCCTTTCCATTTAATATATTCTGAAAGATAGCCTTTAAATCCCGCATGATGTGCAAAAAAACGGGTTGACCGTATTCCATTTGAAATGCCGTCCTTTATAATTACCGGAAAGAATAGAGGAGAACAGATAACCTTTTTATGATAAGTATATCCACTTCTATAAATATAATGAGTAAAGTAGTTATCATTTTCTTGTCTTTCCCATTCATCTTCGGTTTCATTATATACATAAAACGAATCGCGGATACTTTGCTGGCGTGTATTAGTGAATTCATATACTATGTCTGTTATTAATCCCCTCTTACCCGAATTAAAATGTACTCCCAGCAGGTTATCAGGCCAGTTGCGCCAGTTTACACCTGAAAAATCCTCAAACGGATGGCTCAGGTAGAACGTAATATTCATTTCCTGAAATTCTTTTTTTACTTCCAGTTGATATGATCCCAACTGGTTGCCGGCAATATTTATCTGTTCTCCCATTGGAAAGTCTTTATCCCCTGAAGAACCAGTTACATATTTCCAGTAGTCTTTAAAACTATGAGGCATCTTACCGATATTTTCATTGGGAGAAGTACCGCCCCACATTACAAAGTGATCGGCTCCCAGATTAATATGCCATGAAGGAGACGGATTTATTGATAGGTAAAATGATTTATGATGTAAATGTGCATTATCGACATAGCGGTTATCATTTAGTAAGCCCTCGTCGTATTCAGCTTTGAAGCTGAGCCATTTTCCCATGAAAGGCACAGGCTTGTATTTTAATGTTGACAGGCGGATCATCGGGTGAGGCCTGGTATTTTGACTCCGGGTAATGTTACCGTTCGAAGATGATAATCCCGCGTATCTGACAGGATCGTAGAACATACCGCCTTTCAATATCCAACCCTTTGAAAAAATACCCCCAAAAGCCCTGTTAAGCTGATAATAGCCGGATTTACCAAAACCGGCAACAAAATCAGCTCCCCATGTAAAGGAAAGAGATGATTCGCTTGCATTATCGAATGTCTGTCCGGCAAATATCTCCGTAACATTCAGGAATGAACCGGATGCGGCAATCTTACCATTTCGGTTAGCAGCAAACCAGAAAGGCAGCAGACTGTCAGTTGATGCAAGAGAAGAATTTTTTATGGAAAAATTAACAGGAGACTGAGCTTTGCAATAGAAGGCACTAAATAATACTATGAAAGGTAGTAAATATGGGATTTGTTTTCTGATATGTTTCATATCGATGCCTTTTTATTTTTTTTATTTAAACTTTAATGATTGGTTTTATATAATGCTTCTTTCCAGAAATAGATTTTTTATGGTTTTATCTTTAAATTTTTCCGAATTGTTATATGTACAAATTCTGTATTTATCTTTTGTTCTTTCTATTAAATAATAGTTGGCAAATATAGAAATTTTTATAAAATATTATTTAGTATAGTTATAAAAGGCGATTCGCGTCCCTTTCAGACAAATTAGTGAAATTTATGAAAAAGATTTTCAAGTATATACAAAAAATATGAAAATAAAAGTTTTAGTTTTTATACTGAATTCACTATTTAAAAATTTTTTTAGCTCTGTCATGATATTAGCTTTTGGTGACCTGGAAGCCCGTGGGGGAGATGGAGAAGTCGAGGAATCGGGCACGGGTATTTGTAGGGTTTGCCGTGAGTTCATGTTTTATATGGGTGGCGGCTTCTTCATCTTTTGCCATCATCAGCATGAATCCACCACCACCTGCACCGGGTAATTTCTGACCTGCAATCCATGGTTTAATTCTGTCGATGATCTGTTGAATTTCTGGGGTATTCGTACCCGGATCAAGTTTTTTATTCAGTTGCCAGCTTTTATTGATCTGGGTACCGAGTCCATTAAAATCTTTTTTAAGCATCGTTTCATAAGTATCATTAGCATGCTGTTTGATCTCCTCCAAAATAGCCAGATGCGGGGCAGAGTTAAGAAACATCCCGCGGACAATATCGGCGAGAATATTTTTAGCCACTCTCGTAATTCCGGTATAGTACAAAAGCCACCTGTTCTTATATTTTACATCGGTGAACAGGGAATCCGGCAGCCATCTGATCGCCGGTGACTGATCATTACCAGCTCCTGTCTCCAAAAATTTAACCCCCTCTATCAGTCCCCCATACTGATCCTGCCAGCCGCCTCCGGTAGTCAGTAACTGCTCCAGAGCTAAAGTACGCCGACCGATTTCCATTTTATCCCAGTTAAGACAACAAACCTCAGAAAGAGTACCCAGTGCCGTTGACGCTAAGACAGAACTGGTACCCAAACCCGATCCTTTAGGCACAGCAGCAAGTATTGCGATTTCCAGTCCCCCGCCAAGATGTTCGAGCAGCTTTTTTAGCGATTGAAATACACGCTTATTGAATTCCGGCAGAAAACCGGACAATGCAAGAGCCGCTTTTGGTATGGAAAAAGCCGAACCAATATTATAAAAAGACCTCAGTTCATCGAAAGTAGTAATTACCTCCTCATTGCCAAGATCAATCGACCGCAGGACAATCTCAGGCTTTTCAACAGCCTTGATATAACAATGCAGGGGAGGCTGCCCGTTAAGCTCAGCACCCAGGTTCACCACCTTGCCTCCATATAACATACAATAAGGAGGCGTATCGGTCCACCCACCTGCAATATCAAACCTCACGGGACTGCGTCCCCATGCAATCTGATCAGGAAGCAAGTCAATACAGGGAGACACTTTGTTTTGCATAAAAGGCTCAAGAACAATCTTTTGAAGATAATCAAAAGCCTTTCTCTCATACCCCCCACTATTCAACCTTTTATTCCGCAAATACGCAGCACGAAACATATTATCATGAACAGGCAACCATCCCGTTGTATCCTCAGGAAGCTCATCAGACAGTGGTAATTCATTCGCTACATATTCATTAGCCAGATCATTAAGGTCGAGCTGATAGAAAACAGAATTTCGGTAATTACGAGCTAATGCAGGAATATTTTTTAGTCTAAATACCCTTCTTATTTGCTCCAAGGCGGAAATATCGCACCGGTTGCTTATCTCATCAGCACTGATCCTCTTCGACGAGATCCATAAGTTTGAAAACTCACTGTTATTATCAGGATTTTTATCAAGGAGCCATTGAATGAAGCCCTCATTGATATCCGTTTTTGCCATTACGGTAAACAAAGGTAACGACTGGATATCCGTATCCTCCGGAAGATTTTTTATATATTTGGTTAAATTTCGTTTGGCCAGCCACTCGGTCAACGGTTCCTCCATAAAAAATGTCGACGGATCAATCCATTTCCCTTTAAACGGATCAGTAAAACCATAATTTCTTATCGCCACACAATCATTATTCACTGGCACAACATCCAGACAATTACCCGGGTTTAACTGTAGCATCCAGTTATTTTCAGGAATACCCGTCAAAGCATGATTTTCATTAAGTACCCATGATCTGGGGATATACGAATTTTCAATCCATATATTACGGTGAGAAGTATCCCACGTTATATCTATTTCTGCGTTCAACACAAAAATTGAAGGATGAGGTTTAATATTCTTATGCCATATCTCTCGCTGATCATTAACACGATTTTGTACAGCCCAGTTTGTAGTTACCAGTTCTGCAGTATTACCCAGATGGTAGAATTCACCCCCATCAAGGTTAACCAGCGCTATATTTAAATCATTTATCTCTCTGTCTGTTCTGGAAGGAGTTACCCCCAGTGCAGTCCCGAATTCACCATATAAATCATAATCCGTGGCAATATTATCTACAAAGCAATCACCTTTCCATCCGCTCTTTTGCATTAAAACGCCGGCAGCCTTCGGACTCAATAACCATATACCTACATCCATCAGAAAGTAGTAATCGTGCACCAGTTCTCTGATCTTATCAATAGAAGGTTTTTGCAACATAAATTCCAGTTGTTCGGGAGATCGGGGGTGGGCAAAAAAGACACCATGATTAGTAGCTTTCTCCGGCTCCAGCCACAAACCGAAACATACCACATCCGCTTCAGGAATCAAAGGAAGCTTATCACCACTAAATATTAGTGTATCCCCACTTGCCACCAAAGTATTTAGTTTGGGTGGAGCATAATCGAGAATTTTATCAAATAGAGGCACCTGAAGATCAATCAGCCTCTGACTAAGTTTTTGTCCCCGTGACCACCTGAACACAGGCATGGGGATAAGACTTTTTCCTGCAGGGGCATAAGCAGGTAAACGCCGGCTCTTGCCACCTGCATGAATAATAATTCTTTTTTCACCACTCAGCCATTCATTAAAATCACGATTATCCTCTCTCTTCCACAATTCAGAAAGCAAATGCGCCGTACCTCCGCCGGAACCAACACGTTTCATTGCCGGATCAGAAGCAACAAACCAGTCTTTAGAAGATACCCCAGTAACAGAATAAAAATGAGGGATTGAATTATGAGGAACAGAAATAAGATGTTTCATGTAAAAAGCAATTTTATGAGAAAGCAATATAAGAAAATCTTTTTTAAAAGTATTTTTAACAAAAAAAAATAAATCTTAATACCAGTGTTAACATTAGAAGAAATTATTCTCCCATGAAAGCATATACGTGTTCAAAGCTGTAGTTGGGTTATTTCGTGCTTTGTACTTTGGTGTTCCATGTTTCTGCTTCATGACTTATGCACGTTTCTGTCGGTCAGGTGAGCTAAAGTTTTACATCGTAGTGGTCGTTGTTGTCTACCACGTTTACTTTGATGTCAGGACATTTCCGGGCAATAACGGCCATCGTTGAGCCGCCAACATGACCGGCACCTGTACGTGTAATAATTTGTATTTTTTATATCGGCATTTGATAAGATATTTCTACCCATTTATTTATATGTCATGGGTAGGATCAAACCTGATTTCAGGAATGATCTTTTGTAGCATTTTTGTTACTGTTTTTTCTATATCCGGATTGGAATTATTAATTTCAATAAACGGATCCTCTGGTATTTCAAAGGGTGCCGAGATGCCTGTAAAGTTTTTAATCTCTCTGGAACGTGCTCTTTTATAAAGTCCTTTAGTGTCTCTTTGTTCGCAAATTTCTATCGGGGTGTTTACAAATATCTCCAGAAAGTCGTCTTCACCAATAATTTCTTTGGCCATTTGCCGCATTTGATTGGTAGGACTAATAAAAGCGCAGATGAGAATTATACCGCAATTCATAAAAAGTTTTGATACTTCTGCTATGCGGCGGATATTTTCCATGCGATCTTCTTCGGTAAATTTTAGGTTTTTGTTAATGCCGGAGCGTACATTGTCTCCATCGAGTATCTGGCAAAAATAGTTTAATTCGAATAATTTCTTTTCGAGATGACTTGCAAGAGTTGTCTTGCCGGAGCCTGAAAGGCCGGTGAGCCATATTACTTTTGCTCGTTGTTTGAGGTAAATTTCTTTGGCTTTCCGGTCTTTAATTTTGTCGAAGACAGCGTAGATGTTGTTTGTCTTATATTTGCTTTCAGCCATTCTTAGTTTATTATCAGTAATTAGACGTATTTATCTTAAAATTATCCGTAAAAATATATATTTTGTTTAACATGTGTTGGTTGATTCGTGAAAATTGGTTATAGCTTTTTTAAAATTATCTTTATGATTTTTAATTATATTTATTCCATAGGGAATCTTAACCATCTTTGGAAACCAGATTCAACATCTGATTATATATAAATATCGTGTAAATATTAAAATATTCAAATGATGAACAAAGTTATTATATCCAGCCTGATTCTTGTAATTTTTTTATATCCCTGAATTGGGAGAGCAATTATGGGAAATAGTTAGTTCCTTTGAATACCAGAAGAAATGTTTTATCTTTAATGTGTGGGAATGATAAGGTAATTTTTAAAATCAAATCCGAAATGAGAACTAAATTATTTCTTTTTATTCTTCTGATTATATTTATATTTAATACAGTAGCAGGTCAGGGAGATGTGAATGAGAAAAAAGTGGCAAAAAAAGAATTAATTAACCTTAAAGCCGGTGGATTCAGGGGTATATGGTATATGAACCAGCCCTCGAACGACAAATATGTTTATAAGTATAGCGGGGGACTTGGAACATATTGTGCAAAGCATCAGCCTTTTGCTATATATTCGGAAGAGGCTGACAAAACTTTTTTTTGTTTTGGAGGAACGGATGAAGAGAATTCTACATTATATCATAATGTTTCATATTTCAACCACGCTACGGGTGAGGTTGCTAATCCGACAATAGTGCTCGATAAGGAAACAAACGACGCACATGACAATCCTGTGATTTCAATGGATGATGAGGGCTATATCTGGATCTTTTCTACTGCGCATGGTACTTCCCGGTCTTCATATATTTCAAAAAGTGTTAATCCTTATGATATTTCACATTTTGAATTGGTTGAGGCTACTGAAATTGTAGATGACAAAGTGCAGCCCCTCGATAATTTTTCGTATTTCCAGATATGGCACTCGGAAAATAAGGGCTTTATGGCATTTTATACCAAATATAACAATAAAGGCCACAGAGTGATAGGTTTTAATACCAGCATAGATGGAATACATTGGAATGAGTGGGAGGTAATTGCCCATATTCAAAAGGGACATTATGGTATCAGCGGAGAATATGAAGGAAATTTTTCAATTGCATTTAATTATCATCCGGAGGAGGGCGGATTGAATTACCGTACTAATCTTTATTATTTGCAAACTACCGATTTCGGAAAAAATTGGTATAATGCCTCCGGCGAAAAGGTTGACCTGCCATTAACGGAAGTTGATAATAAGGCGTTGGTTAAAAATTATGAAAATCGAAGGATGAATTGCTATCTTAAAGATCTTAATTTTGATAATAATGGTAATCCGTTGATACTTGTGCTTACAAGTCTTGGATATCAGTCGGGACCGCGGAATGATCCCCGCAGGTGGACGGTTTTTCATTTTAAGGAAGGTAAATGGGAAAATCAGATTATCACAACTTCTGACAATAATTATGATATGGGATCGATTTATGTTGACGAGGACAATGTATGGCAGCTTATTGCGCCGGTTGTGCCCGGACCGCAGCAGTATAATACAGGTGGGGAAGTGGCGATATGGGTTAATCATAATGACGGCTATGGCTGGCGAAAGAAACTGCAGGTAACCCAGCATAGCCGGAGGAATCATTCTTATGTAAGGAGACCGGTAAATGCTCATCATGATTTTTATGCTTTATGGGCTGATGGCCACGGACGGAAACCATCAGAGTCAAATCTTTATTTCTGTAATAAAGAAGGGAAGGTTTATTTGCTTCCAAGGGATATCATCTGGAATATGAGTATTTTTAAGCCAAAGCTTTTATATGGAGAGTGATGGTTCGCTTTGTTTGCAACCATACCCTTGGGGTAATACCCTGATAAATTTACCCTTAGGGTAAGAAACTCTAAGCGTTTTGTGTTATTATAGGTTGCACTTTATTTGGAAAGTTTGCTTTTATTTGGCTCTTCGGGATGACAAGGTATGTCATTTAAATTTTTTCTTCGTTGTTGTTCTCAAGGATTTTATTGAGTAATTCTTTGGCATAGAAGCGTTTGTTATGCAATAGTTTTATAAAAAACGGCTTAAGTGCAGTTAGCAAACCCATTTTTTTTGCTTTAATTAATATACCTAATGTACCAATACATAATATCTGAAAGTTTTCAGCAAATGTGCGTGCCTTTTTGTCGTCAATTAATAAAAACTGAGCGTTTTGTTCCATGTATAAAATTAAGGATTGGGATTCGCCATAATCCATTACAAAAGTTAAATTATTGAAACTTTTAATTTTTCTGACTTTCTCTTTGAAATAATTTACAATTAAAGGATATTCGCTGGTTGTTTTATCTGCGGTAATTTCTTCCCATACTGCTACAGGAATAAGAACTTCATCAAAAAGTGTATCCAATAATTCAAGTTTATCAAGTACTGCCAGTGAAAAAATGGGGCCGGCGTCAGCAATAACTAATCCCTTTATGAAGTTATTTGATCTTTTCAACATCTCCTGCAATATCGTCGTAAGTTAAATTTGAAATCGGGATTTCATTCTCAGAAAGCAAAGTTTCAAATTGTAATTTAGAAAGACCGGCAATTTGTGCCGCTTTGCCAATTGTTATTTTTTGCTGATTATAATATCTTAAAGCAAGTGATATCCTAAGTTGTTGCTCAAGTTCTTTTTCACTTTCATTCAGCGTTAACAATATATCATCTGGAAATTTTACAGAAATCGTATGACTATTCATTTTTTTTCTTATTCTTATAATTATTTGTATCAAAAATACGCAATTATTTCGCAAATTCAAAGAAAAGGTTGCGGGTGAAAAGTATGCATCCGGGGGATGAATTTACCCTTAGAATGCAACCCTAAAGGTTTTACGTTACTATGGGTTTTATTATATTTGGAGAGTTTACTTTTATGCAGGCTTCTTCGGGATGACATAATAAATGAAAAATTATTGAGGCAAGTCTTAACATAAATCTGATATTGAATGCTAAAGAAAATTATTCTTGTTATTGAGTTTACAATACTTTTTTTTGGG
>CAZTAL010000007.1:0-14959 GCA_964611525.1 uncultured Prolixibacteraceae bacterium | reverse complement strand
AAGTGGTTTGAATTATAATAAATCATTATTTTATAATTCTTTTTGCTTATTTTTATTGTATTGCTATGGCCAGATAAAATTTATTAAAACTATACTCATCACATTTGAACCGAAAAAAATAATTTATCATGCGAGAAATAAAAGTTAAAAATCCGATAGTAGAAATGGATGGAGACGAGATGACTCGTGTTATCTGGAAATTTATTAAAGAAAAATTAATACTCCCCTATATTGATATTGATCTGAAGTATTATGATCTGGCAATTGAGAACCGTGATGCCACTGATGATCAGATTACTATTGATGCAGCTCATGCAATACAAAAATATGGTGTAGGGGTAAAATGCGCAACTATTACACCTGACGAACTACGCGTTAAAGAATTCGGCCTTAAACACATGTGGAAATCACCCAACGGGACTATCCGTAACATATTAGGAGGCACCGTTTTTCGCGAACCTATCCTTATAAAAAACATACCCCGTCTGATACAAGGATGGGAACAACCGATTTGTATCGGACGTCATGCTTATGGTGACCAGTATATGGCAACTGATTTCGTAACAAAAGGCAAAGGTAAACTCACTATTAGCTTTATACCTGATGATGGTAGTAAACCTATTGAACATGAGGTTTACCATTTTGAAGGCGACGGAGTAGCAATGGCAATGTACAACACCGACGAATCAATACGCGGTTTTGCCCATGCCTGTATGAACCAGGCAATCCTGAAAAAATGGCCTCTCTATATGTCTACCAAAAATACAATACTGAAGAAATATGACGGCCGGTTTAAAGATATTTTCCAGGAAATATATGAACAACATTACAAGGAAAAATTTCATGAGGCAGGCATCACTTATGAACACAGACTGATCGATGACATGGTTGCAGCCGCGCTCAAATGGGGAGGCGGATTTGTATGGGCATGCAAGAACTACGACGGGGATGTGCAAAGCGATACCGTTGCACAAGGTTTTGGCTCCCTCGGATTAATGACTTCAACTTTAATAACACCGGACGGTAAAACTATGGAAGCTGAAGCTGCTCACGGCACTGTTACAAGGCACTTCCGGCAACACCAGAAAGGACTGCCCACCTCTACAAATCCAATAGCATCTATTTTTGCATGGACTCGAGGATTGCAGTTCCGTGGTAAGCTGGACGGTAATAATGAATTGACAAATTTTGCAAATATACTGGAACAGGTATGTATTAAAACAGTGGAATCGGGCAAAATGACAAAAGACCTGGCCCTTGTGATACACGGGAAAAAAATGAAGAAAGAACACTATCTTTCTACCGGTGAATTTCTGGATGAACTAGAAAGCAATCTCCTTAAAGAACTGTAGTTTATATTTTCGGGGAATTGAAAAATTTGTTATCTTAAGCGCAATTACCACTAATATCATTTAAAAAAAAGAAAAATATGGAATATATAAAGTACCGGTTTTTCCAAAAGGCTAGTAAAGCCTCTAAGGAATTTCAAAGGATAAAAAGGGAACATGCCGATAAGGTTATTGATGAGATCACTCTGGGACAGGTTCTCAGCGGTATGAAGGGCATTCCCCTTCTTGTCACCGATACCTCTAAACTGGACCCACACGAAGGTATACGCTTTAAAGGTTATTCAATACCTGAATTAAGAGAAAAACTTCCCAAAAAATCTGAGGAAGGAGAACCTCTCCCTGAAGGGCTTTTCTATCTGATGCTTATTGGAGAAATTCCCACCCATGAAGATGTTATGAATCTTTCCAAGGACTTTGCTACCAGAGCACATGTACCCCAGCATGTGTATGATGTAATCGACGCTATGCCCAAGAGTTCCAGACCCATGACTCAATTCGGCGCCGCAGTCCTTGCCATGGCAACCGAATCTATTTTTCAAAAAGCATACCGTGCTGGCGTGAATAAACAATATTTCTGGGATTCCACATACGAAGATGTATTGAACCTGATTGCCCGCCTACCCCCGGTGGCAGCTTATATTTACCGGCGTAATTTTTATAATGACGACCAGATTGAAGCAAATCCGCGGCTTGACTGGGCAGGTAACCTTGCACATATGATGGGATTCGACTCCGAAGATATCCGCCGGTTATTCCGTCTTTATATGGTTATCCATGCAGATCATGAAGGTGGTAATGTTTCGGCACATACGGCTCATCTTGTGGGATCGGCACTTTGTAATCCTTATTATGCTTATGCCGCTGCTATGGCAGGACTTGGAGGTCCTTTGCACGGATACGCGAACCAGGATGTTATTCACTGGATATTCCAAATGATAGAAGATATTGATACGGATACACCGACTGATGAGCAGGTGGCTGCCTATTGCAAGCAGACTCTGGAAGAAGGGCGTGTGATTCCTGGTTACGGCCATGCTGTACTCCGCAAAACAGACCCGCGTTTCACCGTACAGCAGGAATTCGCTGAAAAATATATCAAAGATGAACCACTGGTTAATATAGTCAATCAACTGTATAAAGTAGTTCCGCCTATTCTCTCAAAAATTGCCAAGATAAAAAATCCGTGGCCTAATGTAGACGCATTCAGCGGATCGCTCTTGTATCATTACGGAATTAAGGAATATACTTTCTATACTGTTTTATTTGGAGTATCAAGAGCATTGGGCGTGCTGGCATCGCTTGTCAACGACCGCGTTTACGGTATGCCGATTGAGAGGCCTACTTCACATCCTCTCGAATGGTACAGGGAAAAGGTGGAAGGGAAAATACAAATTTTTGAATGACAAAAATTTTCTACCCTAAGGGTAAATAACTACCCTAAGGGTAAGGTATTAAATATTTGATATTTTGAATGAGGTATAATAATGGGCAGTAACCAGCCATTGGCAGAACGACTTAGACCAACTTCCATGGATGATTTCATCGGACAGGAACATTTGGTTGGTAAAAAAGCTGTGTTACGTAAAATGATTGAATCGGGAAATATTCCCTCAATAATTTTCTGGGGTCCCCCCGGAGTAGGCAAAACAACTCTGGCAAAAATCATTGCCAATACCCTTAAACGTCCTTTTTACACATTGAGTGCAATCAATTCGGGTGTAAAAGATGTCCGTGAGGTAATTGAAAAAGCTAAAAAACAACAATTCTTTGACAGGCCGAATCCGATACTTTTTATCGATGAAATCCACCGTTTCAGTAAATCCCAGCAGGATTCGCTTCTTGGAGCAGTTGAAAACGGAACCATAACACTAATTGGTGCAACCACCGAAAATCCTTCCTTCGAAGTAATATCCCCTCTACTTTCACGATGCCAGGTTTATATAATGGACCCCCTCGATAAAAAAGGACTACTTAAGATTGTTAATACCGCCCTGAAGAAAGATCCGGAACTTACTAAGAAAAACATTTCAATAAAGGAAGACCATGCAATACTCCGCTATTCAGGTGGTGATGCACGGAAACTTCTGAATGTAATTGAACTGGTGGCAAATTCAGAAAAGGAAAATAATATTGAAATTACCGATGCAAAAGTAACCGTATGTCTTCAAAAAAATCTCGCCGCATATGACAAACAGGGCGAAATGCACTATGATATAATATCTGCATTCATAAAAAGCATCAGGGGTAGTGATCCGGATGCTGCCGTTTACTGGCTGGCACGTATGATTGAAGGAGGTGAGGATGTGAAATTCATTGCCAGGCGTTTATTGATACTGGCAGCCGAAGATATCGGTCTAGCCAATCCTAATGCCCTCCTGCTTGCTCAAAGTACATTCGACGCTGTCCATCAAATTGGTTATCCTGAATCAAGGATTATCCTCTCGGAATGTACCATTTATCTTGCTACTTCCCCTAAAAGCAACTCAGCTTATATAGCAATTGAAAATGCATTGTCTTTAGTGTCAAAAACAGGTGACCTGCCAGTGCCTTTACATATCCGCAATGCACCTACAAAACTGATGAAAGAGATAGGTTATGGTAAAAATTATAAATATGCCCACTCATATAAGGGCAATTTTACAGAACAGGATTTTCTTCCTGATAATATAAAAAAAGAAAGACTGTACCATCCCGGAGATAACCAGCAAGAGAAAAAAATCATGGAACGACTTGAAAACTGGTGGAAAAAAAAATTTTCAGTCTGAACTACCCCGGCGCAGAGACCCGAAGTATCAAACGAAATTTGCTACACAAACGTATAAATTTCCGATCCGTTAATCGGGGTCTTTAACCACATTAAATAAAATATAAATATTCACTTTCCCTCTCTTAACACAATCCTAACATAGACAAGTATAATGCAATCAGCCATAACAGACAGACAACCGTGTCCCCCTACTGTGTTACATTGCCTTCAAAATGGTCATTTTAGAATAGCAAACTTTCATTTGCAGGGCTTTCAGCGAACTTTCCATTCCGGAATATTAACTTTATAGACGAATACTACTTAAAATCATTCTAAATAAACTTTCAAATATTATTGCAAATTAGTTTTATATTTATATCTTGCACCTATGTTATATAGTTATTAAATTATAAACTTTAGTTCATAAATAAATATTGAATTTAAATTTGTCACTTGCATCATTAATAAAACTTAAATAGCGAAAATCTTTAAGCCTAAAAAGTTTTCAGGTTTTCACTTATTTTTTTTAACAATTAAAAATTTTTAAACAATGAATTTTGGAAGAGGAATGGCTTTTGGTGGCCGAAAAGGAAGAAACAGAGGCGGGGCATATGGCCCCGGAGGTTATTGTTTGTGTGTCAAATGCGGAACAAAAATAGAACATGACAGAGGTGTAAAATGTACCGAAATAAAATGCCCGAAATGCGGCCATACGATGGTACGTGAAGAACTGGCAAAAAATAAATAATATATCTTTCTATGTATAAATATCTTTTCGGGCCGGTGCCTTCCCGCCGATTGGGAATGTCACTAGGAGTAGATTTAGTGCAAAAAAAGGTATGCTCCCTTGATTGTATATACTGTGAGGTAGGTAAAACAACCAAACTGACTACAGAGAGAAGGGAATATCTCCCTTACAGGAAAATTGTTGCAGAATTAAACGATTATTTTGCTTCAAATCCTGCTCCCGATTACATTACATTCTCGGGTTACGGGGAACCGACATTGAACTCGGCTATAGGCAATATTATTAAATTCATAAAAGAAAAACAACCGGGAATTCCCGTAGCTGTACTGACCAACGGAACATTGTTTTCACTTCCGGAGGTAAGAAAAGAACTTATTATGGCAGATTTGGTGCTGCCCTCACTGGATGCAGCTACCCAGACTACCTTTGAGAAGATCAACCTGCCGGCTCCCGGAATAGATGTAAATCGCCATATACAGGGATTAACTGATTTTCGCAAGGAATTTAAGGGAAATATATGGCTGGAAATATTCATTTTGCCGGGATATAATGATTCAACTTCAGAATTAGATGAACTTAAAAAAGCTATTTTAAAAATTGCGCCTGACAAAATTCAGCTTAACTCCCTCGACAGACCGGGAAGAATGGGAAATCTCAAAGGAGCAACAAAGGATGAACTTGAAAGAATAATTGACTACTGGCAACTTGATAATGCAGAAATTATTGCTAAAGCTCCGGAAAGAAAAAAAATGGCCTCATACCGCAAAGATGTGGAGTCTGCTATTCTTGGCACTATAGCGCGCCGGCCATGTACTGCTGATGATTTGGCCCAGATTATGGGAACACATATTAATGAGATCAACAAATATCTGACGGCCCTGGAAAGTGAAGAAAAAATCAGAAATGTAAGACAGGAACGGGGAATATTCTATTATCCTGCTAAATAATAGCCAAAGCTTTAATTTTGAACGATTTCCCAATATTTATTCCTCCGATATATTTGTTACCACTGCATTAATGCAGGGGCTAAAAATACTGCTTCAAACAAAGGCTTTAGCCCAATAACTATTTTTTTCTCCAGACAGTAATGATAATTTTAAAAAAATTACTTAACCCCAAATACCTTTTTTACCGCTTCAAGATATCCATACCCATACATTGTACAAGGCTGGAGATAACTGGTTTCTGTCCACTCGTTCCAACTATTTATGGTTATCAATGGTACCTGACCAGGATGAGCATCGGCATAATCCTTTGCCATTAAAAGAGCCTTTTCAAAATTTTCCGGAGTATTGTCTTTTACTATCCCTTTTCTAAACATCTTAAAACGGGGATTATTATCCCATCCTACAGAAACATGGGGATAATATGGAACATTATATTCCTTGTCAATTTCATTCCACGCTTTAACCACATCATCCATTATTTCCAAATAGTCCCTGTCAATATTTATGAAATGAACAAACTGGTAGTGAGTTAGCCCGTCAAAGTTCAACTTATTAACTACATCTGACTGGGTGCCAATATTATCACCTGAAATACCAGTTACATTAAACCGACTCCTTCTCAAAGTTAATTGAAGATCAAGGCCTTTAAATCCGGCTTTAACGGTTTCATCCCTGAACCAATCCAAAGCTTCTTTTGTTTCTTCAAGACCACCAAGTCCCTTTATCAGGGTATTTAGATCATAAATCATAAAACTGGGTTTATCATCCTTCTTATAATATGAAGAATGAGAAAAATATTTCTCAATAACCCTATGGCAGATAACTTCAAACTCTTCCCTGTCTACACTTCCTTTCCAGATTAAAGAATTATTCGGAAGCCCTGCATTTCGTTTATCCCATGTCATTCCCACATCATGATTGGCCCACATCAAATAAAACTTTACTTTATCATTATTTTTGGCCTTCAGATATCCGTCATTAAGAGCACTCTCAAGGTATGGCATACCGTCATACCAGTACCAGTCGTAAATAAATACATTTATTCCGTGATCTGCTGCTGCTTCGATTTCCATCTCCATAACATACGGATCGGCTTCATTTACATAACCCCAGAGTGGGTATCTGGGCTGCTCATGACCATCAAATTTAGGTTCGTTTTTCATTACTGTTTCCCACTCGCCGATACCCATTGGCCAGAAAATTTTTGCACGGTCAGCCGGATGATAAGATGGCCAGACAAATGCTGCCACATCATATTTGGATGAACTTGTAACTGAAGCATTCTCATTGCGGCTTTGCCCGGATGTCACAATACTTGATACTATTATTCCAGACAACAATAGTAACTGAATTTTAAATTTTTTTCTCATTCCTTAATTATTATTATAAGATTTAATTTCTTAGACGCTGATCTATTATGATTTAATAGCTTAGACAATAATTTACGGGATTTCATCCATCTGGCAAGATGTAATCCTCTGAAAACCCCGAGATTCTCTGAAATCCTTCTAATTGCAAAGATGGAATTCCTCCGAAAAATTTATGCCGATTCCCTTGTTTTTTCAATAAGCCTGCCGTTTATATATTTGTGAAGAATACTGGAAACTAATGTCTGGTAAGAAATACCTTCCCTGACTGCTTTTCTTTTTATTTCCTTTAAATCCCTGCTAGTAAGCCTTATGTTAATTCGTTTATCTTTCTTTAACGAATTTTGAGCAAGTTCCCGGTATTTCTTTAAGTTCAGTATTATTATAACTGCAACCGAGCCTGATCTGCCTACTGTTATTTGTTAACAGGTATTCGAGCTTTAACCTGTGATAGCCTTTCCAAAACTCATTTTCATATATTCGGATTTAAAATCTCATCAAGAGGAATACTTTCAAAGGTCATGTCGGCCCGACTGCCTTCATACAAAATACCAATAGTTTTTTCATCAATCGATGTTATACAGGAATAACCGCGACTATGCCCTTCATCAAGCAACATCCAATATTCTTCAGGCCAGCTTTCACCATCATCAAAACTTATCTTGAGGGTCATGTGGTGACGGCCGCTCTTTGTATTGGGATTGGAAAACAGCAGAATGCTCTTTTCTTCTCCGTTTTCATGATAAACATGTTTGTGCAATGAGGCCATACAGGTAGATTCGATCAAAGCCGACCGCGAAGTGAGGTGCTCTTGCCATGTTTCTCCCATATCAGCCGTGGTTATTATTACCCTCCCATTGTTATCCGATAAATTATTCCTGTTAGGATTGTAACGGGCATTCAGCATGATCCTGCCATCAGCAAGCTGCACTACCATATTTTCAGTGGTATTTGAATAAGCAGGATTGCTTGTCGTCCACGTCTTTCCTCCATCCTTGCTATAAGTGATATTCGAAAAAGGCAACCCGTTTTTATCACGGCCCTGCGTAGGAAAAACCAATGTTCCGTCTTCCAGAGTTATCCCATGACCGGGAGCAGGTGCAAAAAGCCACCATTCTTCTTTTTTACACATTCTTGTGATATTGACCGGTTCACTCCATGTTTTACCGTCATCGGTAGAAGTGGCAATTAAAAACTGAGATGTTTCCTTCACTCCAAAACCGGGTTGTGAGCCCTTATTCTTCCATTGATGGTTCCACTCGGTACTCTCTTCTGTAAGTCCTTCCTGCCATACTCCGTTTTCATCTATTACACCATACATCCACAGACCTGCTAAAAATATTTTTCCTGAATTTCTATCCGCCAGAATACAGGCATCACTTATACCGTTAAATTTTTCAGGAAGACCACCCCATTCACCTTTATCCAGGCCAATGCGCATGGGCTCCCATGTGTTGCCTCCATCGGTACTGCGACTCACGCCAATATCAATGTCTCCCTGCAGGTCACGACTACTGTTACGGCGTACATCATAGATGGCCAGCAGGGTACCTTCATTTGTAGTGGTCAATCCCGGAATCCGGTATGTATGAACATTATCCTGCATATGTTGACGAACAGCAACGCCTATCCGTTGCATGTTATTTGACTCATGAGTCACGGGCCGGCATATTGATTTATCGCTAAATACTACCTTTGTACAGATAGCCCCCACCCTTTTATGAAGATTGGCAGTCCCTGACAATTCAACCGAAATCCAGAAGAAATTGTAACCCCTGCTTAGCTGTTGATTTCCTGAAAAAATAATTTCAGTGTCCGGGCTATACTGCTCCCCAAACATAGCCATATCCGAATTTTGCTTCCATACAGAGTCTGATCCTGTATAGAAAATCTCCACCGATTTAACATCCTCCAAATGATCAGTTCCTTCCATATTGACGCTGATGGAAGTTACCATTAAATCTGTACTGTCCTCCGGCTGCATGTTCATTCGTATAACCGGATTTTCTTCTACTCCCTTTAACAAAGGAACCTGAATATCCTTTAAAGTTACTTTTACATCTGTATTTTCTTCTGTACAAGAAATAAGGGTAATAACAAACAAAAGTAATAAGATAAATCTATGCATTTTCAAATTTAATTAAATGGATTTCGCTTCACACTATAATTTTTTCAACTTCACTCCTCATTCATATAAAACTCTGCAAAAATAAATACTCCGAAACCACGCCACAAAAATCAAACGGAATTTGTACTAATCCTAAAAACACTCATTCGGATTATCCCTCTCGTCACCAGGCTGTTTGAGGATATATACAGTTACGGACTGTCCATATGAAGAATCGCCTATGCGTCCTGTATATCCATTCTTGACGGGATAGGTCTTGCAATCCGTATATGACTTATCAAATTTATTATGAAAATCATATGGGGGATTTTCGTGTCTCTTGCCCCACAAGCGTGTTTCATACCATTCATTTATATCTTAGCCAGACAGCCATTTCATTTGCTCCTCTGTTTCACCATGAGTAGTAAACTATTTCAGATTTTCCAGCTTCTCTTTATATCCTTCCAAATCTCTTTTACTGTAGAGGACAAACCGGATATTTCGGATATGTTTCAGGTTAGGAATGATTTCCACAACTGTTTGCAGGGCAATATCAGTTGCATCTTCAAAAGGGTAACCGAAAGCACCTGTGGATATAGCCGGAAATGCAATAGAATCAATTATTTTCTTATTGGCAAGCATAAGGGCATTTCGGTAACAGTCGGCTAAAAGTCTATCTTCAGGTTTGTCTAAACCATAAACAGGTCCCAGACAATGAATCACATATTTGTTTGGAAGCTTGTGTGCCCCGGAAATAACTGCTTCTCCCGGTTTTATGGGTGCCATAGGACGACACTCATTTGCAAGTCCAGCACCTGCTGCCCTGTGTATAGCCCCGGCCACACCACCTCCAGGCCTCAATTGAGCATTCGCTGCATTCACGATAGCCGTCATGTCGGGCTGATCGGCAATATTTCCCTGAACCGCCTCCAGTAAAATTTGTCCAATATTTTTCTTCATTTCTTTATTTTTATTCAACTTTATTCAACTATGAAAAATATATTCTATTATTAAATTCCAATTCAATATAATAATTCAAAATACTGACAATCAATTTATTCTAATTTTTTATTCTTTTCGATATATTTATTTTTCACACTATTATGAGTAGGTTCAAATTTAATAAAAAACATCTTAACATAGTCGGATAAAATTTTAGAGAAAACGGCATAAAAAATCAAGTCCACATCCGTATTTTAAAGTATTACGAGCTCGTAGCTCAATCATTATTTTATGCTTAATTTTAAAATTTTAACGGTATGCGGACTTGACGTACACAAAGTTATGATACTGATGTGAATATTACAAAATATAATTAATAAATATTTCAGGTGAAATTTCTGCTTATAAGTCGAAATACATTTTATACCATTCAATAAACTTTTCAATTCCCACTTCTACCGGAGTATCCGGTTTGTATCCCAAATTTTCAACCAGATCAGACACATCGGCTTCTGTCCGGGGTACGTCCCCTAATTGCATGGGCAGAAATTCTTTTTTTGCAGTTTTGCCGAGTGTTTGTTCAATAGCACTTATGTAATCCATCAGTTGCACAGGAGATGAGTTGCCAATATTGTAAATTTTATAAGGTGCAGGCGTACTAAATTTACTAATACTATTCGATTTTTTAGTGCTCTGATTTGATGTGCTGGCAACGATTTTGCCAACTTCGTCAACCTGATCCACATGATCGCCTCGTTGCGGCGGATTATCAATTACTCTAATGACTCCCTCAATAATATCATCAATATAGGTAAAGTCCCGTACCATCTTGCCATTATTAAACACTTTTATAGGACGGTTTTCGAGGATGGCTTGGGTAAATAAAAATAATGCCATGTCGGGACGTCCCCAGGGACCATAAACAGTAAAAAACCGGAGTCCTGTAGAAGGGAGCCCAAAAAGGTGGCTATATGTATGTGCCATCAACTCATTGCTTTTTTTTGTTGCAGCATAAAGGCTTATCGGATGATCTACATTATCAGTCGTGCTAAGCGGCATTTTAGTATTATTGCCATAGACACTGGAGGAACTGGCATATATCAAATGTTTTATGTTATTATGCCTGCAAGCTTCCAGAATATTTATAAATCCTACAATATTGCTGTAAATGTATGCATCCGGATTCTGCAAACTATAGCGCACCCCTGCTTGTGCCGCGAGATTACACACCTTATCGAATTTATGGTACTCAAACAATTCCATGAGTTTGTCGCGGTCTTCAAGATTCATGCGCATAAAGGAGTAGCGGGGATATTTATTACTTTTAACAAGGTAATGCCATTTTTCTGCTTGTCCGGAAATCCCGGTTTCTGCTAAACGGGCATATTTGAGATTTACATCATAATAATCATTTATGTTGTCGATTCCAACCACAGTATCACCTCTTTCCAATAGTTTTTTTGCCAGATGAAATCCGATGAAACCCCCGGTACCGGTGACTAATATCCGCATTTGTTTTTGTTTGTTATTTATTTCACTTTTTCCTTACTACTCTCGGGGTAAATTCATACCTGAGTCTCCGATTAAAATATTTTATCCGTCAACCCCAAAAATACTTATTAAAATATGAGTCTGTTCCGATAAGTCCATTTAATTATCAAATTTCAAAAACAATTAATTAAATATTGAATAAAAACATTGATATTTAATTTTTTATATACGGCAGTTATGGAGGGATAAAAGCCCCCAATTCATGACGATCCCACTCTAGATATTTAGGTTATATTCTTTCTGCTACCATATCACCTACTTCAGTGGTAGAATAACCCATTCTGCCAGCACCCATATCTTTAAGTTTATGGGCAGTGACATCCATGATGGCTGATTCAATTGCCAAAGCTGCTTTTTCTTCTCCCAGATGATCCAGCATCATTGCAACGCAAGCTATAGAAGCCAAAGGATTAATAACATTTTTACCAGTATATTTAGGAGCCGACCCACCAATGGGTTCAAACATGGATACTCCTTCAGGGTTAATATTACCTCCTGCGGCAATCCCCATACCACCCTGTGTTATTGCTCCCAGGTCTGTTATAATATCGCCAAACATGTTACCAGTTACAATAACATCAAACCATTCAGGATTTTTTACCATCCACATACAAGTTGCATCTACGTGGTAGTATTCCCGTTTTATGTCAGGATAGTCTTTTTCTCCCATTTCATGAAAGGCTCTTTCCCATAAATCATAAACGTAAGTCAGAACATTTGTTTTGCCGCTAAGTGCCAAAGTGTTGTTTTTTTTGCGCTTTCTTGTATATTCAAAAGCATATTTCAAACAGCGGTCAACCTGTTTTCGATTATAAACCATGCTTTGCACAGCTACTTCATCAGCAGTCCCTTTCATAGAAATACCACCGATACCCGTATATAAACCACCTGTATTTTCCCTTACAACCACATAGTCGATATGCTCAGGTCCTTTATCTTTAAGGGGTGTCGGTACTCCGGGATAAAGCTTAACCGGACGTAAATTAATATATTGATCAAGTTCAAAACGTAGTCTGAGCAAAATACCTTTTTCAAGAATACCAGGTTTTACATCAGGATGACCAATTGCCCCCAAAAAAATGGAATCGAATTTGCTTAATTCCTGTGGAGCGGAATCCGGAAGCACCTCGCCTGTTTTCAGATAGCGGTCGCCCCCAAAATCAAACTCTTCATAATTTAGTTTAAATCCAAATTTTCGGGCTGCTGCTAACATTGCTTTTTTCCCCTCATTCACAACTTCCGGTCCTGTTCCGTCGCCAGGTATTACTGCAATATTGTATGATCTGCTCATCGATATAATATTTAATTTAATGTTTGAAAATAATTTAAATCGCAATATTAACATAAATCTTTCATAATCACATATCGATTTAAATTAATATACATTAGAATTTAACCTTTTGATGTTGCTCAAATTTCGAGAAAAAGTAAAAATTAAGTTGAAGGAAGTAAAAAATAATGATTTGGGTAGTATATATAATTGCATTTCCCTCTGAATAATTTATTACCTTGTCAACCTTTCAAATACACGACTCACAGTAGCACAACAAAATAAAATGGCAACAGATAAACGTTTGGTTTAATTTTATGGATCGCTAAATAACTTATCCCTGTATTTATCAATTTGGGAGATTAATTTTTGATAATATTTATTTTTTTTTATAATATTTTTGATCAGACAAACATTATTTTATTAATACAGAATTTTTTATACATTGACTTATTGATAGTTATGATTAAAAATATATTACTATTACAGGGTAACTAAGCGTCAAATCAAATCAAATCAAAACACAGGAAAAACAAACCAGTGAAATAGATGTATTATTAATATTTCATAACTTTATTAAAAATTTTTGAATTTGAATAATAAAAATACCGAAATACTGGCAACTGTTGGCCCGGCAACAGAAGGCATTCTCGACAGGCTTTATGAAAACGGGATGAATGGTATCCGTATTAATAGTTCTCACGGGACACGTGAATTTCATAAATCCATAATTGAGGAATCAAGAAAAGTAAATCCGAACGGGTATATTGTTTATGATATAAAAGGACCAAAGATAAGGCTAGGTGATATACCTGAGCAGTTACATGTAAAAGCCGGGGATGTTGTCGTTTTAAGGACTGATATTTCCAAACCGGAAGGCTCTGATTATCCAGTGGTCGATTCACTTGATAATGGCATCCCCGTTACATATGGCAAATTAGACCAGGTTGTCAAACCAGGACACCGGTTGTTTATTGATGATGCTTACGTCGGACTCGAAGTTATAAATGTATCGGCGGGAAAGATTACCTGTCAGGTTCTTTATGGTGATATTATCCGTTCACGTAAAGGATTGAACCATCCGGATACGTTGGTGGATTATCCATATACTATGCCCCATGATATTCCCCATTTAACTTTTGCAATTGAAAATGGTACAGACTATATAGCTGACTCCTTTACCCGTAATGGCGACGATGTATCTGAACTTCGCGAACAATTAAAAGGAACAGGTATCAGGATCATATCAAAGATAGAAAATCCGGAAGGTCTTGTTAATTTTGATGAGATTTTAGAAAAAACTGATGCGATCATGATTGCGCGTGGCGATCTCGGTGTCGAAATTAATCCTTATAGTCTACCTGAACACCAAAAAATTATGATTGAAAAATGTAACAAGGCAGGTAAACCGGTTATAACGGCAACTCAAATGCTTGAATCTATGATTGATAATCCACGTGCTAACAGGGCAGACATTAGTGATATAGCAAATGCAATATACGACGGCACTGATATTATTATGCTTTCCGGGGAAACCTCTATAGGGAGATACCCTGTTCAGTGCGTCAGAACTATGAGAATGATAGCAGAGCATGTTGAGAAGACAACCCGTTACAAAGCCCGTAAGAAAAATGTCAACAAACTCAGGCCAATCTAATCCGTTATAAATATTATCTTGAAATTGCAATCATGTTTAATCCTTTATAAAAATTCCCTCGTGTGAAACAAAAGATTTATCTCCCATTTTTACTTGACCGCGAAGGTAAAAAATTTGAGACTTCGGTAAAACATCACCCTATTGTCATTGACTTATGATTCGTAAAATTTTATCTCCTTAGGCATTATTACGAAATAACCTGAACATTTAGGCTTGTTCTTTTTGCTTTTTACTGCATTAAAATTTTTCGCCATAGCTATGGCTATGCCTCAAAA
>CAZTAL010000006.1:0-4306 GCA_964611525.1 uncultured Prolixibacteraceae bacterium | reverse complement strand
TTCACCGCTACCCGTTACTGATCTTACATGCGTTGATATAGCATTACAATTGTACTTGTCCCGCAAAGCTTCCATAGCCAAATATGCCCTGGCATTTTTTACTATCTCATATTTTGAGGCCGTTACCTTCGTTGCTCCTTCGATCCATTTGTCTGCAACTTTCTCCGCTTCACTGACATCTGCATCCTGGTATGCTTTATAAAATTCTTCCGGCTCAACCGGTATGACCTCTGCACCATACTTCTCAACAGATTTAATTAACCGCTCATTATGATTTGGCGGATACTGCTGGTTATGATCCCCGTGCTTATAATTTACACTTGCTATGATTTCATCCCTGCTCCTTTTTATCATTAATATCCTGGTCTCTCCCAGTTCTTTGATGGCTTTGATCAGCTTTACCTTATATACAAGATCATCAAACATCTTTTTGGTTATGGCCGGATCACTAAGATTTCTCCTGTCAAGCTGTGCAAGCAAAATTTTTACATCTTTATAATTAGTACCCCCGATCAATATATTATTTCCATCACTTTTAACTTTGCCGGTATTAAAAATGTGATAATGGTGGCCACTCTGGAACTCCCAAAGATTATATACAACAATTGTAGGTAAACCTGTGAATGCCAAACGGTAGTCGCCATCAACCCTTCCTATTATCAATACTCCGTCGTAACTCCCCTTGTTAGCCTCAACTTCATTGTATGCTTCTGTAATGGAGCCATCAAAGACAACAAAGTCTATTCCCTCGCACGCCTCACGGAGTCCGTCTAAGACCTGCTCATGTGTTGTAAAAGTTTCGGGAGGCCCGCCTGAGCCGGTGCAACCACAACCCCCGGAAGTGAAAATGGTAAATAATCTGGTGTTTCTGCTTTGCGCAGTGACCAACAAGGAACAACATATAAAGAGAGCGATCATTAAGACAGTTTTCTTTTTCATAGCTAATTTAATTTTATCGTTAATAATAAGTTTTGATTATTTTCAAAGTTACTATATAGCTATCCGCTGCCCTTGCAGCAAGCCTTAAAACAGGGAAAACATACCTTTTGGGGTACATTCAACAATAAAAACTTAACCATTAAATTTATACTGCGGAATCTTCATCCATTCTCCTTCCTTTAAAGCCGACTGATGAGCAACAATACCCCCAACAGTCATATTAAGAGCTGTGGCAATATCAACAAGCGGTTTACGATCCTCAAGAATTGCAGTTACAAACTCATCCATCAGTCGCCCGTGAGACCCACCGTGGCCTCCCGGTTCCACTCCCGGCGGAAGAGGAGGCCTTGAAGTATCAGGAAGATTCTTTTCAAGTCCTTCGTATTTCTCATAATAAGAACCTTTTGTACCTCTGACCCTGCCGGTTTCACTGCCATAACCATGACCGTAAGTATCACTTGTCCTGCCCATCCGCGCCATACTACCATTATTGGTACGGTAAAGCGATATCTCGGTAGCAAAAGGATTATCATACCGGTTATTACCTTTCTGGTATCGCTCCATACGCGATGGAATTCCAAGGCAGGATACTTCCGTGAAACTACCGTCTGTCACACCAACATAATATGCATCGGAATGGGTAGGATACCATTGCGGAGGCATACCGTGTCGCCAGTTATTATAAGAAGCTATACCATTTTTTGAATAATGCCAGTACTCTCCTTCGGTATATAAAATCTTACCGAATCCGCCGGCTTTATATATCTGTCTCATGGCATAAAGATTTTCCCTGAACATTGACGTTTCAAACATCATATACTTCATGCCGCTCTGTTTAACTGCATGATACAATTTTTCCGCATCTTCCAAAGAGCCGAATACTGCAGGAACGGCAGATGCCACATGCTTCTCGTGCTTTAAGACCTCTATACAATGACGTGCATGGCTCGGTGCATCGGTTGCAACAAAGACAGCCTCAATAGTGTCATCCTTAACAAGATCTTCAAGGGAGGAATACGTCTTCTTGCAGCGTGTTATTTCTGCCAGTTTCTGGCACCGGGCAGGTACAAGATCACTGACAGCCGCTACTTCAACATTAGGATGATCCTGAAAGCCAAAAGCCGCTCCAAAACTGCATACTCCGTATCCTACAATGCCTACACGAATCTTACGGTCTGAAACAGGCATCCAGCCTTTTGAAGCCTCAGCCTCTGTAGCCTCCTCAAAACCCTGAATAACCGGTTTGTCAGTTTTCTTTCCGCCGCTACAGGACATCTGGTGCATTCCGATCAAACCTGCCCCTGCACCCAAACCGGTCAGTTGAACAAATCTGCGGCGGTTAAGTAATTGATGATTTAATTTTTCTTTCATGGAAAAATTAATATAACTTGTACATAAATCTGAATATTTAGCTTGCTTCGAAAAGTCTAAAAACAAAAATATCTAAAAAATGCCATATAAATAAAAAAACGTAAAAATTTGAATATCAATTTTTAAATTCTTGTTTAATTACTTTTTATTGAAATTTGATGAAAAAATATACATATAGCCAAATTTAAAATTAATTTTGGCTGTAACTACATAAAAAAAGCATTTGTAGCCATATTCTTCATCCGAACGCTGGGAATCCGGAAAAAATATATACAAACAATGTGGATAAATTTGGATCGGTACTCCAATAATATCCGATATTTTTGGAATCCTAATCCACTAATATCTGAAAATTCTATCTCATCTACAAATTTATCAGCCATTTCCCTACCGGAACGACTTAAACCCCTGTTTTATACTCAAAACAAATAATATATATATTTTCATTCTGCAGCAGACAGAATAAGACATCCTGAAATAATAATTTAGGTTGGAAAACTAAATATTCTAAATAAAATTAGTATTGGATTACTAAATTTAATAAAAGCTTATGAAAGTTTATTGCAGGCACGAATTGCAAAAAAAATAAAAGCATTGAGCAATATCGGGATACTATTGGAAGTTTATGCTTCCAACAAAAAATTCAAAAACCTTTTTCTTGATATTGGTTTGATGAACCGGGTAATGGGAATAGATTACAATGAAGCCTTAAACCATAAAAATTTACTGGCAATTTACAGAGGGCAGCTTGCTGAACAATTCGTTGGGCAGAAATTTGCAACACAAACCAATAATCAACTTTATTACTGGGCAAGGGATGCAAAAAACAGCAATGCAGAAGTCGATTATTTACTAATGATTGACGGAACAGTTTATCCGGTGGAAGTCAAAGACGGGCCATCGGGAAACTCCGCAGTCCGCATATTTACCGGGAAAACTATAAACCTTCCTGGTCGGTTGTATTTCATGCTGGAAGAGCAGGTGTGTTTCAAGACGAGAAGAATGAGAATTGAAGGATCCCATGAAGGTGCAGCTTGCCTGTCTAAAGTAGGGATGGGAACAGTACTATCAGATATCAAGCAGAACGGCATTCGGAAAATTATTTTACCCTGATTTTTTAAAAGTAAATTTTAAAAATAACCCTAATTTTTTAAAAGTAAATTTGTATTTTTACGACAAAAATTAAAATATGGAACGGAATATTACGAAAAAACTTATATCCTGGAAAAATAGCACAACGCGCAAACCATTAATTATAAGAGGTGCAAGACAGGTGGGAAAAACATATACTGTACTTGATTTTGGGAAAAATCATTTTGACGGTAACATTCACCATTTCAATTTTGAAAAATTTCCTGAATTACATTCCATTTTCGAGCAAAACCTTGATAGTAACCGCATAATTTCTGAAATGGAACTGGCAAGTGGAAAAAAGATTGTACATGGCACAGATTTACTGTTTTTCGATGAAATACAAGAATGTCCAAAAGCAATAATGGCATTGCGGTACTTTTACGAGGAAAATCCTGATTTGCATATAATTGCTGCCGGCTCGTTATTGGAATTTGCATTTAAAGATATTTCCTTTCCTGTTGGCCGGTTGCAAACGTTGTTTATGCATCCCATGACCTTTGAAGAGTTTTTGCTGGCAACAGGAAAAGAGTTACTGGCAGAAAAAATAAAACAACCTGACAACCCGTTTTCAGAGGCTGTAATTAACAGGATAAACAACGAAATGTACAATTATTTTATAGTTGGTGGAATGCCGGAATGTGTAGCTACTTTTGCTTCAACCGGCAGTTTTGTTGATGTAATACAATTACAAACAGACCTGATTTCAGCATTCAGGCAAGATTTTGCCAAATACTCCGGACACTCGGACAGAAGGTGTTTAAATTCGGTATTAAATTCGGTTGCAAAAAAAGCAGGAGAACAAATAAAATATGCCCGTTTATCCGAAGATTTTACAAATCCTACAATAAAAAAAGCTTTTGAA
>CAZTAL010000005.1:0-8466 GCA_964611525.1 uncultured Prolixibacteraceae bacterium | reverse complement strand
TTTACAGGCGCGTTTGGACGGCTTGCCTTATCTGAATACAGAGCCCTGAAATCCATCTCATTGATATTCCTTAATATCAGATGATAAAACCATTTTTCTTTTGAACCTTCCAGCATAATGCGCTGCTTTTTGCTAAGCTCACTTTCAAAACTGAATAGTCCCGGCTGATTGTTTGTCTTGAACATGTTGTATTTATTTTTTCTTTTCAAAACAAATATAAGTATTATTTAGCTGATATTCAAATAAATACGTTCCACGTACAACATGCAACTTCCTGATTACTAAACAGTTACAATGCTGTTGATAAATTTTTAAATTACTGATTTACAGCGTGTTACAAACATGACTTATGAACAGTTAATTTTGAAATTAAATCCTTATTTTTGCCTATGACCTTTTTAGACAGGACTCATTAATATTTTGGGAAATTCTTATCCGATGATCATATATTACGTCAATATTATTCTGTTTTAAAATCTTTAAAAAATCTTCACGAACTGTTTTAGGGCTTATTTCTCTGATCATCTTCCTAATTTTAGATATTGAATGAGAATTATCAGTGCTTCCGGTTCCTGAAAATTTCATATATTCCCTTGTTTTACCACTAACTGCTTCAAAATTAGGACAATCCTGAAGTGGTTTAATTCCAGCTCCCAATATGCCACCAACCCATCTACCTGGTTCTACAATTATTACTGAATACCCTTCTTCTTTAACTGCCACTGCTGCCAATATACCGGAAGGAGTTGCACAATATACGCAAACATCAGTGTGTATAACATTTTGTTTTTTGTTTGCTCCATATAATGAAGAAAATGCTGTAACAAAATATATAAAAACTAAAACACTAATTCTATTTCATTTGATAAAGAGTGTTTAAAATTTAATATTATTGGACAAATTGCAGCTTAAAGTTAAGAGATACTTTTTATTTTGCAATTTCACAATGTTTTCATAGTCCTGTGGTAGCGTTCTATTTTACTCTGGATTTGTGAGGGAATAATGTTAATTATTAAGGGATAGAGGGGATAAAGAGGATATTTCAGTTAGCCTAAATTATTCATAAAAAAAGGGAGTTTGTACCCTGAAAATAACTAAAATATTAATATTTTCAGGGCTTAGAGGAACAAACATCCCATAGACAATGATAAAAAATAAATAATTTTAAAATCAAATTAACAGTAGAAACATATTATTTAGATACGTATCTTTATATGCCATGAAAAAAATTGTTCTAATAGTTATTACTGTTGTTTTAATCGGAATTTCATGTCAGCGGCGTCCCGTAAATAAAACAATCCGGCAGGAAGAAAAATTTTCTTTTGTTTTTATGACTGATATTCATTTAATGCCCGAACGGAATGCAACAAAAGGATTACTCCAGGCCATTGATACCATCAATAGAATAAATCCTGATTTTGTGATCACAGGTGGAGATAATATCTCTGATGCTTTGGCACAAACATATGAAAGAAGTGATAGTTTGTATAATTTGTATAAGGAAATAATAAAAAAATTATCAGTGCCTGTATATAATACAATGGGAAACCATGAAATTTTTGGTTTATATGAAGAAAGTGGAGTTGATCCTTCACATGAAGAGTATGGGAAAAAAATGTATGAGAAACGGTTAGCTGACAGATATTATTCTTTTGATTATAAGAACTGGCATTTTGTTGTATTGGACGGTATAGGTTTCACTGAAGACAGGCTTTATTATGGTAGGGTCGATTCTGTGCAGCTTGAATGGTTAAATGAAGATCTGAATAATACATCTCCGGAAAAGCCAGTTGCTGTTGTCATTCATATTCCTTTGATTACTGTCAGCTGGCAATTTATAAAAGGTCCTACTGAAGCATTACCCTCCAGAGCTATTGTAAATAATGCTCAGGAAGTAATAGATATTTTGGAGAATTATAATGTAAAACTGGTTCTTCAGGGTCATCAACATTTTCTGGAAGATATCTATTATAATGGCATTCATTATATCACAGGAGGTGCAGTTTGTGCTGCCTGGTGGCGTGGCAAGTATCAGGGCATGGAAGAAGGATTTTTGAAGGTTGATATTTCGGGGGATAAATTTGACTGGAAATATATTGATTATGGATGGGAAGCAAATTGATTAAGAAAGGAAGAAATGGATCTGTCATGGGTTGCCTGCACGATTTTTGGCTATAATATTTCGGCGGATTTTAAGTCAGGGATTCTTGCAAGTTCTTTTAACTCATTATACTAAACTTTTGAAAAGAAGAAAGAACATTTAAATCAAAAATAATTAACCTGGCCTTTAATTCACCGTTTGGTAGTGTTAGATATTCAATTTCCTGTGCTTCAGTGGAAAAGAGAAAATCGAGATTGATTTTATGATAAGCATATATAGGTTCAAATTTTTTTAATTAATTTTCCCTGTCTATCCTCTGACTGTTAATAGTTTTTGTAATTACCAGATCTTTCGTATATTGTAATAGATCAGCATCACACTCTATTGTTTTTAACAATAAATGGATCAAGCGATCTGAAAGTCTGTTTGTTATAAATGAAGATGAATTTTGACATTTGATTGAAAAAATATCCAATTTAGTAAAATATAGAAAAGAGATAAAACAAGCATTTTAATAAATATTTTTATGAAACAAGTTATACTTCTTTTATTCAATACTGTGTTATTGGCATTTACACTGCTAATGAACGGACTTGCAGGTTCCGGTGTTTTTAACGGTAAATCTGTCGGAGATGTGAGTGCGCAGTACGACACGCTTTTTGCGCCGGCTGGTTATGCGTTTTCCATTTGGGGCGTTATTTACCTGATGCTGATCTTGTTTGTTGGTTATCAGTGGTTTGCATGGCTAAAACGTAAAGAAGACACAGAACTGAAACAAACAGGGATCTGGTTTGGAGTGAGTAGTATTGCCAACGGATTATGGATTGTAGCATGGCTAAATGAATCGCTCGGCATTTCTGTGTTGCTGATACTGATACTACTGGGCTCGCTGATTTTGCTGACTGCCAGGTTGCGGCTGGAAATAAGGGATGCTCCTGGACGGATTATTGCTTTTGTGTGGTGGCCGATAGTGATTTACCTGGGGTGGATAGTTGTGGCAACAGTGGCTAATATAGCTGCATTTCTCGTGAGTATAAATTTTAATGCAGGATTTATTTCAGCTTCCGTCTGGACAATCATATTGATAACAGTTGCAGGATTCATTTATCTTTTTTTGGTATTATACAGGAATATGCGGGAGGCAGCTTTAGTAGGTATTTGGGCATTTATTGCCATTGCCGTTCGGCAGTGGCAGATTCACGATGGGATTGTTGTTGCAGCGATAGCCGGAGCAGTAATTTTGCTGGCAGTGATCTCATGGCATGTTTATAAAAACCGGAAAATTTCCCTGTTTGAGAAATAAAAACGCGGTGAGTTTCATTTTTGAAAGCAATTCAAACTATTATTGACTCCAAAATTAATCTTGAAATATTACCGTTTACCAGAGAGCAAAGAGATGAAATTATGGCATCTAAAAAGGAAAATAGAGGAAGGCCTTTCTATTATTGACGACACATTGGATGATGAAATAAGAACATGGCTAAAAGAAAAATAATCTGGGATCTAAAGCGATTAATCATGAATCCACAATTCGGAATAACCAGCAGTAAAAACATAAAATTAAGCACTATCTTTGTATTCATTAAATTGAACAAAAATGAATGAAACGAGCATAAAATTTTAGCATCCTTTTTTACACAGATGCGTGATTAAATTTTTTGGGAGTTCCAGGAGTTACCATTGAAAATTATAAATATAAATGAATGAAATCATATTTATTGTGAAAGAATCACCTGAGGGGGGGTATGAAGGAAGGGCCCTTGGGCATTCTATTTTTGTAGAAGGAGATACTTACGATGAGATTAAAGAAAACATACGGGACGCAATACATTGCCATTTTGAAAAGGATTCTCCAAAGATTATCAGGATATATTTCACAAAAGAAGAAGTTTTTGCGGCATGAAGAAAATCCCACGGGATCTTACTGGTAAGGAATTATCTAAAATAATCGGATAATTTGGTTATCAGATAACCGGCAAACAGGAAGTCACATTCGATTTACAACAAAAGAAAACGGAATTCATCATGTTACGGTTCCAAATCATAACCCTTTGAGAATCGGAACACTATCAAATATTTTGTCAGATTTAGCCGACCATTTCCAATTATCAAAAAAGGAACTTTTGGAAAAATTGTTTTAAACTAAACGGAGCATTGTACAGTATTTTTTATGCCTCGCGAGGGATTCCGGTACAAGCATAAAACGGACTTGCTGGTATTAAGATTGCATTAGATGGCATATACAAAAAGTCTGTTATCTTTGATAAGCTATAGATTGCATTAGGCTGATGAACTATTGAATTGGCTGAGTTTTCAAAAGATAATAATACATGTAAATGAGACAAATAGTTTTAGTAACATTGATTTTTTGGGCCATAGTATTTTTTATGGGTTGCAAGGAATCTTCTGTAAACATTTCAAATTTGAAATGTGAATATTTTGAAAATCCTTTTGGTATTGATGCATTAAAACCACGGTTGAGCTGGCAGCTTCAGTCAGACCAGCGGGGAGAAAAGCAGACCGCGTATCAACTGCTTGTTTCCGGTTCGGAGGAAAACCTGGATAATGATTTAGGCGATCTGTGGGATACCGGCAAGGTTAAATCGGATCAGTCCATCCATATTGAATACGATGGTAAGCCCCTTGAATCAGGAATGCCTTGTTACTGGAAGGTCCGCATTTGGGATAAGGATGGCAAACCATCGTCCTGGAGCCGGCCGGGCAAATGGTCGATGGGACTATTAAATCCGGAGGACTGGAGGGCCCAATGGATCGGTTCACCGGATTCGGTTACTGCACCTTATTACAGGCATTCATTTACCTTAGATGAGGTTCCCGGATATGCTCCGATCTACCTGGCATCGCTAGGGTACTTCGAGCTTTACATAAATGGGGAAAAAGTGGGTGACGAAGTGCTTGCCCCGGCAGTATCAAATTTTAGTGAACGAACCTATTATCAAATTTATGATATAGCCGGCTATCTGAAAAAAGGCAGGAACAGTATAGGCATCTGGATGGGGACAGGTTGGTACTCTCCTGGATTACCCGGGGTGAAGCATCATAGCCCTGTTGTCAGGGCTCAACTGGAAATTTCCGGTAAAAACCAACAACGTATAATCACTGATTTATCCTGGGAAACCAAAACAAGCGCAAGATCCCTTGTTGGTCAGTGGCGTTGGGGACAATTTGGAGGGGAATTGGTCGATGCGCGACTGATCGATTTGCATTGGTGGGATGACCAACAGTCAACAATTGGCTGGAAGTCCGTTGTAAATGTTGAAACAGCCGATGTGCTGTGTACCGCTCAGAAATGCCGGAATAACGCAGGATTTGCTGAAATTGCTCCGGTATCTTTTGAGCAATTGGACGATACAACAGTAGTTGTTGATTTTGGCACCAATCTTACCGGCATGTTGAAGATGAATTTTCAGGATCTTGATCCGGGTCAGAAAATCACCATCCATTATGCTGATCTGGATGGCCGCGATCCTGAAGAATCCTGGCGTGTCAGGATGGGGCATAAAGGTTTTGCAACCTATAATCAGCGTGATGAGTTTATTTCAGCAGGAAATAAAGAGGAACAGTTTTATAATGTGTTCAATTATCACGGTTATCGTTATGCACTTATTGAAGGATTAAATTATATGCCTCAAAAGGAAGACCTGGCCGCAATTCCTGTAGAGACAGAAGTTCCGGAGACGGGTACGTTCAGTTGTTCCAACGAACTTTATAAACGCATTCACAAAATGGTTCGATGGACATTCAGGGCACTTAATCTGGGAGGCCAGACCGTTGATTGTCCGCATCGGGAAAGAGTTGGCTACGGTGACGGCCAGACTGCTATGGATGTTGGATGCTACAATTTCGATGCATCAGCCTTGTACTCTAAATGGTCGGAAAACTGGTGGGATGCACAGAAAGATAATGGTTTTGTCCCGTTTGTTGCTCCAACGCCTCACCTGACAGGTGGCGGACCGGCATGGGGAGCAATGAGTATTGTTGTCCCCTGGAAAACTTATCTTTTTTATAACGACAAAAAACTTCTCGAAACCGGTTATCCTTATATGAAAAAATACATTGAATACCTTGGAGCACATAGTAAAGATGGTATACTTCAGGATATATTGCCTGGTGAAAAGTGGCATAACCTGGGCGACTGGGTGCCTCCGGGCAGGGGAATGGATAAAAGTGAATGGGTGGATGATAATTCCCGTCGTTTTTTCAACAATTGTTACCGGGCTTACCTTCTTCAGATCATGATGGAAGTTTCAGCGATTCTCGGCAAGACAGAGGATGTAAAAGCCTTCAGCCATGAATTGAATATCACACGAAAAGCAGTACACGACAAATGGTTTAATCCGCAAGATACGACTTATGCCAATGGCGAACAGCCTTACCTGATCTTCCCCTTAAAGACCGGAATAACCCCCGGTGAGTTAAGAGATGCTGTGTTTGAGAAGTATGTTTATACGATGTTGGTGAAAGACAAAGGACATCTGAATACCGGAATGATAGGCACTCAAATTACATTTGATTATCTGCTTGAGAATAACCGGAATGACCTGATAGATATTATGGTGAATCAAAAGACTTACCCGGGCTGGGGATATATGGTTGAAAAAGGCGCAACAACCTGCTGGGAACAATGGAACGGATTCTATTCTCAGATACACTCCTGTTTTCCTTATATAGGCGGCTGGTTTTACCGTGGTTTGGCCGGCATACAGTGGGATCCTGAAAATCCCGGGTTTAAAAACATTATTTTTCGGCCTGCCTTTGTAAAAAGTGTCGATTGGGTGAACTGTTCCTATAAAAGTCCTTATGGACTGATCCGCAGCAACTGGCAAAAGAAGGATGGGGAAATAATCCTGAACATTACTGTCCCGGTAAATACCACCGCTACTGTTTACCTTCCGGCAGGGACCATCACCGAAAGCGAATCACCTGCCGGGCAGGCTGAAGGGGTTGCTTTCATTGGTATGGAAAAGAACAATGCAATGTTCAAAGTTGGATCAGGGAAATATGAGTTTAAATCCGTTTTAAAATGAAACGAGCATGAATTTTTTTAATCAAAAAATACACACAAGAGTATGATTAAAAAAATTTATGTGAGAACGAAGTGGTTCCATAGGTTTTTAAATTTTTAATTATTTTATTTTGTTATAATTTTAAAATTTTAAAAGTATGAAAAACGCATGATTTAGACTTGCGGTTAAATAAAAGATAACAGGATGCCGCATCTGTAAAATTTGAAATGATGGGAGCTAATGTGACATTTTATTTAGTATATAGGTTGGAAGAATGGTAAAAAATGGCTATTTTGGATAATGCCCGGGTAGCTTTATTCCGGAATATAGTAAATGAAAAGGAAAAATAATATGAATGCCTTACGCTATCTGATTACTCTTACATTTTTTACCTTACAATTTGGTCTTGCCAATGCACAGACTGATGCACAACTGGGCCTAAACTCTGAAGGTGGCTCCTGGAAGTTTTATCCTGCAAAAGAGAAAAACGACAGTCTGAAAAATGCTTTACTGATTGGGGATTCGGTAATGAACGGCTTTCGTCAATTTGTTATCGATAGCCTGGAAAAAACTGCAAATGTTGATTGCTGGCTTACGCCAAAACATTTGAACAGCGACCATCTTTTTACTGACCTGCAAAAAGTGGTGTCGTCAAAACATTACGATGTCATTCAGTTCAATATCGGATTGCACGGTTGGCCGGCGGGACGCATCAAAGACAATGAATATATCCCACTGCTCGAAAAGTATGTTCAAACTTTAATTGAAAATGCAAAGGGTGCAAAACTGATTTGGGCAAGTACAACACCAGTAACTAAGCAAGATAAGGCTGAACTGAACAAGGAAATCAATCCTACCATTACTCAGAGAAATGAGTGGGCAGCTGGTGTGATGAAAAAATACAACATTGCGGTAAACGATTTGTACGGATTGGTTGTGGATAAGCTGCATCTGGCAAAGCTGGACAGGTTCCACTGGAAATCCGAGGGCTATCAGTTGATGGCAAATCAATCGGTTAAGAGTATCGTTCTTGAGTTGAATAAAAGCATGTCGGTCACGACAATAGATGATTGCAACGTCATTTGGGATTCTCCTTCGAAAAATTCGTTAGGCTCCATGCCGGCGGGCAATGGTGATATCGGGATTAATCTTTGGGTGGAAGAAAACGGGGATTTGTTGTTTTACCTTTCAAAAACCGATGCATGGAGTGAAAATGCCCGTTTGTTGAAACTTGGGAAAGTAAGATTGTCCCTTTCACTTAATCCATTTAAGAAAGGAATACCATTTACCCAGGAACTGATTTTGAAGGATGGAGTGATTCATATTGAAGCCGGGAAA
>CAZTAL010000004.1:0-28455 GCA_964611525.1 uncultured Prolixibacteraceae bacterium | reverse complement strand
AAAACCAGCTCCGACCCGGAATTTAACCAAACTAATGAACTATCGGGTAATAAAAACTGTGTTCTTGCTCCATATGGGGTATTTATTTTTTGCTCTGTTAAAGCTATCCGGTCATATGAACAAACTCTCCAAAAAATAAATAAAGTAATAACAATACCTAAAAAAAAAGCTGCCGCAACAGATGCTACACAGCGATAATATTTTTTTAAAAAATATGAAATAGTAATTTCTTTCTTTAACTGAGGCTCAACATTTTGAAGAAATTTTTTCCAATATCCAACAATATTTTTGTTCCGAAATTTTATTAAATCATCACCCAACTCTTTTTGTAGATGATGAAAATATTTTTCATTATCAGAAGACCCCTTAATCCATTGTAATAATTCTTTTTCTTCTTCTATTGAAAGCTTTCCTTCTAAAAAAAATTTTATATTATTTTTTAATCTAAAATGATCCATTTAAATAAATGTATTTAATAGTAATACAACCTTATCATTTTTTTACCAACCCTATTTATAAACTTTTTAAGGTAACTGAATTAACTATTTATCTAATTTGAAACAAAACAAACTTATACTGTCAAATATTGCAACCATATATTCCAAATTTTTAAACTTTTGTAAAAATTGATAAAATTTTATTATTGTATTTTCATAAAAATTATAATTCTGTATTTAATTTGTTTTTGACAACCTTCATTCCTTTGGCAAGGTGTTTATCTACCATAGTTGTGGAAATATCCATTATCTCGGCTATTTCGCGGATTTTTTTCCCTTCAAACCACTTCAAACGAAAAGCTGTCTGGCATTTTTCAGGAGTCTCAGCGATAATGTTTTCTACTTCATTTATTAGCATTTCTTCCATCGATATAAATTCACCGCTGTTCTGAAAACTTATATGGTATAATTCTTCGGTGACGGCATTAGTTGATTGAATAATATGTTTATCTTTTACTACTCTGTGTTTAAGAATATTCAGGCACTTATTTTTCAAAGAGGTAAAAAGAAAGGAGCTTATATTTTTATTATCAGATTTTATTCCTTTTTCCCATAGCTGTATAAAAATATCCTGAACAAGGTCTTCTGCTTCTGCTTCATTGTGTAAGATTCTTAAGGCATAATTTTTCAAACGGGGGTAATACAAATAAAAAAATTCCTCAAAGGATTTCAAATCCTTTTTCGAAATAGACTTTGATAAATTTCCCCGGTCGTTCATTACAAATTGGTTTGGTTAGCCTGAACAAGCTTACTTATTTCTCCTGATAATTAATTAATGCTGATAAAAATAATCAAAAATCCTAATGAAATAAAATATACTTCACATTTTATTATAGAACACAGATTACACAGATTTTACAAATATTCACAAAAATAATTATAAATCACTACAATCTTCGATATCAGTGTTCCATCATCACAATACCGCCGCCTCCGTCATTGCTTTCAGATTTTCAGGGGGAGTAAGCACGGTTATCTCGCAGCCTGCCGAAAGAAGGTAACGTTCATCTTTGAACTCCTCAACCAGATTACGACTAAGACTATATATCTCATCTCTGCTTTTATCCTGTACCAGTACCGGATTAATATTACCGCCCAAAATAACTTTTTCTCCCAGTATATCACGAGCATGCTGAACGTCTACCTGCCAGTCGAGATCAAGTATATCAAGATTCAATTCCCTGTAATACGGAAGTAAATGGTTTGTATCTCCGCAGATATGAAGTTTAATTTTTCCGCCCAAATCATGTATGTAACTTATAAGTTCTTTATGGCGTTCTTTTATGAATTGCTCATAAGTCAATCCGTCTATCTGTGAACAAACTGCATCTCCCATACCTATTATTTCACAACCAGCCTCTATTTGTGCTTTAGCAAAATCTTTAGCAGTTATCATACATTTATCCATCAAGCTATTGCAAAAATCAGGATCAACCATTAATTGCATCATCATATTTTCTACACCGACCAGATCGCATGCCTCTGCCAGCGGACCTTCTATCCAGCCGATAATCGGAATCGTTCCCTGTGTCTTCTTCGAAAGAAGCTCTCCTCCCTTAATACGGTCTGATGTCCGCTCTGCTTTATAAACATCGGGAATCTTTAAATCTCTGACATCATCCATTGTTTTTACCACGTAATTCAGACAACGGGGAACTCCGTCCGGTATGTATTTAATTTTTGCCCCGAAGGCGCTGGTTTCACGATAGGGATCGGAGATCAATCCCAGCATATCAAGATCAAATTCGTCGAGACAGCGAAGATTTGCTTCCGCCAACACTTTATAGTCAGATGCGAATTCTCCGTAAGTTTTGCCTATAAAATTAGCTGCAAAATACATTAATATCGGACGAAATAATACTTCATCCTTTAAAGCTCCTTTCTCCTGAAGGTGGTGAAATTTTTCTGTTTTGTTCATAATTTCCAAATTAATAAATGAGCCTTCTTCGAAAAGTAGAAATACAGCAAAGGCCATAAATGATAAAAATATAAAAAATTGAATATAAAAAATTTAAATTAGCATTTTATCAATTGTTTTTGAAATTTGATTACAAACTATAATAAAGAGCGGACTCATAAATAAATCTGGCCTAAAAAAGCGCTTAGCGGCCTTTTTAAATAAATTAATAAAATTATTATGCTGATTTTCAATTAGTTGTAAAGAACATAAAGACTTTATACCAAATACAAATATTAAGACTAAGGTTGAACTCGTAAGTACAAAGATAAAATTTAAGCTAATGAAATTTCCATTGTTATATAGAGAAATTAACAACTATTATTTTTTTAATTACTTTTTCTACTCTGTTTATTATAAATCGCTTAAATTTGCTCCAAAAAAATAAAACTCGTCTCAAAATCACATTTTGAAAATGAAGTTGCAATCAATCAAATTACCAAACACCCTGCGTTGGATACTAACGGTGATATTATTAACAGCCACTTCCTTCCTATCATACGCACAAGAGACTGATACAATCATGCCTGTCAAAAAAGATCCACACAAACTTCTAAAAAATATTGATCTGAAAGACTTTTCCAAACAGGGATTTAATTTATGGAAGGATAAATTTTCGGGACACTGGGCAGGAATTGATTTCGGATTTAATACATTCCTTAGTGCTGATTACAGTGACTACAATTCAAAATTTATGGAAAATGATTTATTGCTATCTAACTCAACATATATAAACTTTATACAACAAAGTATAGGTTTGCAACGTAATTTCAACACAATAGGCTTGGTTACGGGAATCGGATTACACCTTCAAAGCTACAGACTTGATAAAAACACAACTATACGGCGATTGGACAACGGTAAAATTGAACCACAAATACTCTATTTCGATCAAAATCAAAAATCAAAGCTTTCAATTATTTCTCTTACACTTCCATTATTAGCGGAATTTCAAATTCCTGTTAAGCATTTTAAAAACAGGATTTACTTTTCTGCAGGACTGTACGGAGGAATCAGACTAAACAGCCATACAAAAATCAAATACCGTTCTGAAGGGAAAAAAGAAAAACTTAAAGTCCCCGGCCATTATTCTTTACATGATTTTAAATACGGACTGATGATGCGGACAGGTTACCGGTGGATCAACTTATTTGCTACATATGAATTGGTTCCGTTGTTCAAAGAAAATAAAGGACCTGTGCTTACATTCTTTACTTTCGGTGTAACTTTATTCAGGCTTTAATGATTAATGAAAAAAACTATGATTTTACTGTTAGTGAATGACTATTTTGAAAAAAAGCATAGCGAAGTCAACGGACATAATAGATGTAATCAAAAAAAATCTGTCTTTAGTAATTTAATTACAAAACAAAATTTTATGAGTAACTAATAAACTTAAGTGTTATGTTATGGATTAAAAATAGATTGACTTCTTTTTCAAATAATATTCAATTAAAGAACAGAATGAAAAGAATAAAATCGATTAACGTAAAATAAAAATTTGTCCATATGAGACCGTATATTTTAGAAGAAACTAATTGGAAACAACTGAAAAATCATCATTACGAAGTAGCTATACTTCCCTGGGGAGCTACTGAACCTCACAATTATCATTTACCATTTGGTACCGACTCAATTGAAACAACCCGTATTGCTGCTGATGCAGCCCGTAAAGCATGGGAAGAAGGAGCAAAAATCATGGTATTGCCTACTATTCCTTTGGGGGTTCAGAACATTGGACAAATAGAACTGCCTTTTTGTCTTCATACACGGCCATCAACCCAGAAACTCATTCTTGAGGATATAGTAAAAGCTCTTGACAAACAGGGAATTCATAAACTGGTTATTATGAACGGACACGGGGGCAATGACTTTAAACCGGTGATAAGGGAAATATTACCTGAATACCCGGAAATGTTTATCGCCTTGAACGAATGGTTTAATATGCTTGACAATTCGGAATATTTCGAAGAAGGCGGAGATCATGCCAATGAAATGGAAACAAGTATTATAATGTATTATTTCCCCGAACTGGCACTCCCCTTGGAAGAAGCCGGGGAAGGAAAAGCAAAAAAATTCAGGCTTGAGGGACTGAATAACAAAACAGCCTGGTCGCCACGGCGTTGGGATAAAATTTCTGAAGATACAGGTGTGGGTAATCCCAAAAAATCATCTCCTGAAAAAGGAAAGACTTTTCTTGAAGATGTTACCACAAAAATTGCAAACTTTTTAATTGAACTGGAAAAATGCGATATAAAAAATATTTATTATTAATAAAAAAATATCATCCCCTCACCTTAATGAAAGGGGAAATTAACTTGAAATAATACAATATGAAGCTTTTACTCATAAGCAACTCGACCATGGCAGGAGGACCCTACCTTGATCATCCAAAATACGAAATACATAAATTTCTGGGAGATAAACCGGTAACTGCTGTCTTTATCCCTTACGCAGCTATTAACTTTACTTATGATGCCTATTGCGAGAAAGTGGAAAATCGCTTTTCAGAATTCGGGCATCACATAGTGGGTCTCCATACATTCAACGATCCTGTAAAGGCCATTGAAGATGCAGAGGCTATAGTTATAGGCGGAGGGAACACATGGCATTTAGTACGCAAACTCCATGAACAAAAACTCATGTATCCAATAAGGGAAAAAGTATTTAACGGTACCCCTTATATCGGTTGGAGTGCCGGTGCGAATATTGCCTGTCCTACCCTGCGCACTACCAACGACATGCCTATTGTTGAGCCAAAAGGTTTTGAATGTATTGGGCTTGTACCCTTCCAGATAAATCCCCATTACCTTGACGAAAACTTCAGGGATCATGCAGGTGAAACACGTGAACAACGTATACAGGAATTTATTAAACTGAATCCTGAAATTTATGTTGTGGGACTAAGGGAGGGGACTATGCTAAAACTTGAAGAAGATAAACTACAACTGATAGGCAGTAAGATGTGCCGCATATTTAAAAAAAGCGAAAAACCAGTTGAATTATCAACTAAAGATGATCTTAGTTTCCTTATGGAAACAGGATTTCTGGCCTAAAAAATAAGAAACTACAAGGCTGACTTATATAACTTTTATAGGGATAGTCATTAAAAAAACAATATAACCCTTTCCCTATTGTTTAGGAGAAAATAATTTTTTATTCTGAAGATAATCCCCTGATGATTTTTAATTTTTAGATAGAATCTGTAATTGGATCTTGAAACATAGTTTTACCCTTTAGAGGAATATTTTCAGAATTTATCTTTGATTTCTTATCAACCAAGTTCATATGCTGCTCTAATTAATTCTTTTACCGTTTCTGTAGTTACATCGGCTTGAATAATATGAGCCGGAGCTAATAAGTAACCTCTATTTCTCCCTAAAATTTCTGTTCTGTATTTTACCGCTTCCCGAATACTTTCAATATTGCCAGTAGGCAGGAGCTCCTGTTGATCAATCCCACCAAAAAAACAAATTCTTTCGCCATACCTTTCTTTTAGATCTTCAGGATCTGAACCTGGCACATTGGGTTGAACAGGGTTATAAACATCAATCCCGATTTCTATAAAATCTTCAATATAAGGGGCAACTGCTCCATCAGAATGCATAATGACAATTAAATTTTTATTTTCCTGTTTCAATTTTTCAATCATTCTTTTATATCGCCACTTAAACATTCTTCTCCAATCCTCAAGAGAAATAAGCACAGAAGTTTGGGTGCCCAAGTCTTCACCTAACCAAATCGCATCAACACCTGCTTTTACTAACTGTTGAGCCAATCCCATGCTCCATTGCTCAACACGGTCGTTCAACTTTTCCACCCAAGGTTCCCTCATCATCATTCCCATGAGATATTTTTCCAAACCTGTGAGATGCCATGCCATCTCAAACAACGTAATTTCAACATCTCCAATAATAAAAAATTCTTTACCATATTTATCAATATCTCTTTTAGCTTTATCAAATCTTCCATGGGCATATGGATCTGGGAAAGAATATTTTTCTATTTCCTCAACCGATTCAACTTGACTTAAAGGACATTTTACTACTTCTACATAAAGCTGTGTAGGTTTCATGTGCATACCAAATTCATTTGTAGTAATATCTCCTTGAACAACTTTTGGTTGGTAATTTTCAGGAACAGTTCCACCAACAACAACTACATCGCTTCCTAATTTTGTGCGAATCTCATTAGCCGAAATTCTATAGGTCAAATCTTCATAATATGAAAATGAATAATCGGGCACTATTCCCAATTCTTTGCCGAATAGATCAGTTAGCTGTTTACATAGATCAAACTGGATCGGAACTCTGTCGGGTAATCCATTTTTCTTTTTAAAAGCTCTTAATACACGCTCCTTCGAATTCATCTTTTTCAATTTTTTAAATATTCAAATAAAATTTTTTAAACCAGTTATAATTCCCAAAATAATACAAAGGCCATTTTATCTTAACAAAATTTTTCAATTCCAGTCAAAAATATTTACTCCATAAATAATATATCACCATTCATTAAAAAAATAAATTACTTATTTTACCTTAGGCTGATCATAAAACAATTTAAAAAACCTTTCCCAGAAAAATCTTCAAAAAATACCATCTGCTGAAGTACAAAGGACAAAGTTAAATCTCGCATGTAACAGATTGGAATACTAAAATATAATAATTAATAAAACTTTTTAATAACAACTCGAATGAACAGATACAATTATTCAGATATATTATTTCAGAACAATCTGTACTGATAAAATTATCAAATTTTCTCAACAAACATATCGAAAAACTTATTAAATGTTCAAAAATCAGGTCAAATACACAATTTACCGACTTATTTTTACATTCAGGAAAAATTTTACAATAAAATATTACGTCAACATAAAAATCTAAAATAAAATTTATTAACTCTTAAAATACCTACTTTTCAAAGTGCATCCAAATAATAAATAGTAAATAATAAATCCCCCTACTCTCTCCACACTGAATTCACCTCATATATATCCAGCTTTTTGACTTCCAGCTCACCGCCGTGAGTAAAAAGCTCCAATTCATCAGCACCTTCTTCCGGTGTGAAGCAGTTGGTAATGATTGTTTGTCCGCCATTGGCAAATATTTCTACCGAAGCCCTGTCAACTAATATTTCCAATGTCAGAACCTTATCAACCGGCATCAATGGGACAGCCGCACCTAAAACAGATAAAGTGCCACGCCTGACATCATAAAGAACTTCCGTACCTGGACTTTTCCTGTCTTTACGGATCATAAATCCAAAACTGTTGGAGGTCTTAAGATCAAATTCCCCTATGATATGTAAGCAGTCGCCTTTTACCTTTTTTACTAAATTCTTATTTATCCCGGGAATAAGATTTTCATTTTCCCAGTCATAATGCTTCCCATGTAACAGTTCTATTTCACTTACAGGATTACGAATTAATTTATAACCAAAATTAAACTTTGTAATAGTTAGTTCACATGGAAACGTCATCTGCCCGTTGAAAGGCATACCGGGAAATTCTCCCCCCTTCATCCAGGCAATCTGAATAACACGCCCGTCTTCCTCAGGAATATTACTCCATGTTTGGGTTGCATAATAATTCTTCCCAAAATCTCCCTGCATCTTGGTGGACTCAGGGGTAAACTCCTTCCCGTCAAAATTACCTATCAAATAACTGCCATCCCCGTCAAATAATACCCACTTATTCTCTTCAGGCCTGTTGGTTACTTTCATATTAACAAGGTCGGGACATTCATAAAAACCATAAACATGACTCTGAAATTCCCAGTCTGTTAAATTTTCTGATGTATAAAAAGAGACACCTTTTGATCTTTCCTCTTCGGTAATTTTCCGGTACAGAACCATAACATACTTCTCCGAAGGCTCATGCCAAATTACCTTCGGATCACGCGCATCATCCTTTTCATCGTAAGGGAGAACAGGATTCCCTTCATATTTCTTCCATGTTATGCCCTTATCGGTACTAAATGCAATCCGCTGTCCGCAATGCTGACTTGTATAAAAAGCTACAAGTGTCTTCTCATCTCCTTCCTGTTTTCCCAGCAAATTATTTTTATCGACAATAGCCGATCCCGAAAAAGCAGTACATCTTACTTTATCTCTTGAATCTTCATCAGGGAAAATGGCAATCGGCAAGTGTTCCCAATGAACCAGATCTTTACTGACAGCATGACCCCAATGCATATATCCCCATTCATTTCCAAGAGGATTATACTGATAAAAAAGATTATATTCCCCTTTGTAATATACTAACCCGTTAGGATCATTATGCCAATTTTCTTCCGGTGTAAAGTGAAATTGGGGACGATAAAACTCGTCGTAATAATCTTTACCAGGCATAACAAAAGAAAAAGAAAGGATAACAGCAAATGCCACTAAATTCTTATAAATGATCTTCATCAATTTAAATTTTATTATGACGCAGATGAATTATGATCTAAAATATTTTAGCACACCGGCATTAATGCCGGAACTAAGGATACCAAATTATACATTGGTTTCAGCTCAATAATTATTTTTACCCCCACAATTGTGATTCTTTAAATAATTTACTTACCTATATATACTTTCCTTTAAGGTTTTTACCCTAAGGGTTATGCGTTTTTTGTACTTATCCTAAACGTTATTAATCTTCTATCTTTCATCTTTTATTCAAAGTTGTATCAATCCCTTTTTAATGGCATACTTAACCATATCGGCATTACTCTTAAGATCAAGCTTTTCAAGTATATGTTGTTTATGTGTACCTACGGTTTTTATACTTATAAATAACTTTTCGGAAATTTCACGGGTTGACTTTCCCTCTGCATAAAATTTTAAAATTTCATTTTCTCTTTCGGAAAGTTCAACATCCCCCTCACTTTCAGCATCAGGGGGCTCCAAATATCCCTTTATTACCATTCCTGTTATTTCATCGCTCAGGTATTTCTTCCCTGAGACCACTGAATATACAGCATCTATAAGTTGTCTGACGGTGCAATTCTTTAAAAGATACCCGTCCGCCCCGGCTTCAAGGATACCTTTAACAAACTGCTTGTCAGAATGCATGGAAAGGGCAATTATCTTAACGACAGGAATTTCCTTTTTAAGAATTTTTGTCGCTTCAATACCATTCATCCCCGGCATTCCAATATCGATCAATACAACATCAGGCTTTAACTGCACTGCTTTTTCAATAGTTTCGTTTCCATCTTTGGCCTCAGCAATAACTTCAATGTCAGAGGCTGTGGACAATAAATTCACCAATCCCTCTCTGAATAACTGGTGATCATCCGCTATTAATACTTTTATTCCCATATATGTTAACTTTCACTTACCGGAATTCTAACTATTGCTTTTGTTCCTTTTAAAGGTTCCGTTTTGATCTCCAGATTTCCTTTAATATTTTCAAGTCTTTCAGTTATACTCATCAAACCGAATCCGCCTTTCATGGTAGCCTTTTTATTCAGCTTCTTTTTAAACCCCACACCATTATCGGAAACAGTAATATAATAAAAATCCTTATCTTTTCTCACTTCAAGTTCAATTAAATCAGCACAGGCATGTTTTATTGCATTATTTAACAATTCAGCTACAATGCGATATAAAAAAATATTAAATTCCTTCTTGATACTGATTTTCGGGGATTCACCCGTCAGCACTGTTTTAATCTTATATTTTTCTTCAATCTGCTCCAATTTCCATTTAAAAGCGGGTATAAGGCCGAGTTCATAGAGAACAGGGGGACTAAGATCGTATGTCAGTATACGTGATTCGGTGATCGCTTTATTCAGCAATTCTGAAGTTTCCTGTAATGTTTTTTTCATTTTTGAATTGGTGTCTTCATTCATTATGAAAGACAATTTAATATAAACAAGTGATAATGTTTGTCCCAGACTGTCATGAAGATTTTCGGCAATTCTTCTTCTCTCTTTTTCCTCTGCCAGGGTAACCTCAGTATTTAACTTTTTCAATTTTATCTGGTATTTTTTAATCTGCTTAATACTTTTTTTCAGCGCAATTTCAGTTTGCTTGCGTTTGGTAATATCATAACAAACTCCCCGGAAACCGAAAAAAACACTATTCTGATTAAAAGCTGGTAATCCGCTGGCAGACAACCAAATCACCTTTTTATTCCATAACTTAAGCTCAAGTTCAACATCATTAAAACCGGAATTATTCAGAAAACTAGTTTCAATTTTACTTTTGCCTGACTTCACGTTATTTAACTGAAATAGTTCGATATAACTTTTTTCTCCAACCACCTCATCAGGATGCACAAAAAGAATTTTTTCGATAACAGGACTCACATATGTAAAAATACCTTTTTCATCAACTTCCCAGTAAAACTCCAGCGCATGCTCGGAAATCTGCAAATACCTCTCTTCATTCTGAAGATATTTATTAGTTTGATTTTTAATTAAAATTTCCAGACTTTCATTCCTTTTTCGTAATAAGTCTTCAGCTTTTTTTATCCTGAGCACTACATTGATCTGTGCTCTTAACTCATCCTGACTGAAAGGCCGTGAAATAAAAGCATCCGCACCGGCATTCAATCCTTTGGTCCGCTCAACCGGATTCTGTCCAAGTGCAGAAATCATCAGTACAGGTATATGTTCAGTTGTACTTTCGCTCTTAAGTATCTTACATACATCATACCCATTCATATCAGGCATAAGAACATCCAGAAGAATAATTTCGGGATTTTCATTTATTGCAAGATCAACTCCTTCTTTTCCTGAAATAGCCCGTAGAAATTGAAAATCAGGATAATGTTGTTTAAAAATCTGATTTAAAAGTGCCAGATTTATTTCATTATCGTCAATGGCCAGAATTTTTTTCATAAGATATTGCCTCCTGTTGATTCAATTATCAGCGTCCCTAAAATAAAAACCATTGAATAAAGGCGCCTCCGGCCAGAAGAAACAAGCCATCTTCCTTTTATCGGGTTTCAAAATATTATAAGCCGTCCCGTTTAATGCCTTTATAAATTTTTATTTAAACAAAAACAAATGTATTATTTTTTTTATAATGATTTATTTAATCCCCGTGAAAATAACCTTAATACCTGCTTATCTTTATTAAATACACCATTCAATTTTACTTCAGCCAACACTCTATAATAATATCGTTGAATTAAAATGAAAAACAGAATTTCAGTCATGGTCTCAAATATTTCATCCTAAAAATCAGTAAAAACCTGATTAAAAATCAGCATTTATAACCCACGCTTTCAGTAAATATATTATCAAAAAATAATATTTCATTATTACTTTTAGCCTGATTTACAAACCTTAATTACAAAATACCATGAAGTGGACGCTTCTGGCGGTCCTTTTTGGCATAGCGGTATGCAATGCCGAGGGACAAAAATATATGGGTAAGCCCGTATATGAAATTGAAAGCCCCATAAATATTGCGACGGATGAGGTCAAAAAAAGATTTATCCCGCCTCCGGCTCAATTTAATCAGCTTAAAACGGCCTCTACCGCAAAAGCATCTATAGAAGTCACCTACATAAATTTCCCTGAAGATGCTAAACAGGCATTTGAATATGCTGCAAGTATCTGGGAAAGTTTAATATCCTCACCCATTCCAATAAAAATACTTGCCAGTTGGGAATATATGAATGAAAACATATTGGCTAAAAGCCGTCCTTCTGTTTTTTATAACAATTTCAGCGGATCCCCAAAACAAGATATTTATTACCCTGTAGCCCTGGTTGAAAAATTATGCGGCCGTGAAGTAAATCCCGGTGATTATGATATTATTTGTAACTTTAATAATAAATACCCTTGGCATTTTGGAACCGACGGCAATACACCTCAGACAAAATACGATTTTGTAAGCTCTGTACTGCACGAAATAACCCATGGACTGGGCTTCTCGGGTTTCTTTGCAGACAAAGATGGGGTGGGCTATTTCAATAACAATAATAATCTTCCCAGCATATACGATTACTTCATATATAATTACCTTAACCAGCAAATTGCAGACAAATCATTGTTTACAAGTCCCTCACAAAAACTACATAATCAACTGACTTCTGATAACCTTAAAATCATCTCCGAAACACAAAATAACAAATCTGCCAATACCATCGATTGGATTCACGCTCCCGGCAAATGGAAAAGCGGCGCAAGTATTTACCATTTAAAAGGATATCACTATGGAGATGAGAACAGCCTGATGTTGCCTGCTGCCTGTAAAGGCGAAGCAGTTCATGATCCGGGAGAAAAAATCCTGACCATCCTCTCAAAATTAGGATGGAAATCAGTTTCTTTTGACTTTGAACAACTAAAAGATATCGAAGAAACATGCACAGAATTGCTGGTAGATGCCGGCGTTAATTCTGATATCGATCAGGCTGTATCAAAAGTAAAGATCATTTTCTCGATGGATGACTTCAATACCTGTGAATCGGTCGACTTACAATATGATGAAAATACTCAGCGATATGCCGGGAAAATACCTCTGAACAATTTTACAGGAACTCTGCAGTACTACCTTAAAGCTGTAACAACTAACAATCAAATATTCAAATATCCTGCTGATGCTCCTAACAAAAAATTCAATTTGCGTATAGGTCCTGATTATTTCATTCCGGACTTAAAACATAATCCTTTACAACTTATATATAAGTCAGATCCAACCATTGAATTATCTGCTCTTGCCACTGATAATATTGGCATTAAATCTGTAAAAATAGAATATAAAATAAACGGTGACCTACAGGAGCCTGTTTTACTCTCTTTAGAAGACGACGGATTATATCGCGGCACAATACAGCTACCCGATCAGATTTTAAATAATAAAAATTTTGAGTACCGTATAACAGCGATAGATAATTCGGCTCAATGCAATAAAAGATCATTGCCTTCAATAGGATTTTACAAAACAGAAATATGCCATACAAAAGAACCTTTGTCAGGTTATAGCACCGATTTTGAAGAAGGCTCTGACGACTTTCTTTGTGCAAATTTCGCAATTTCCTCCTTGTCAGGCTTTTCAGGAAATATTTTACATACGCAACATCCCTATCCGGTATCTACCATTGATCATGAAAAATACAACCTGATAGCTCTTCTGAAGCATCCGATTATCTTACAGGAAAACGGGGAGATGACATTTAATGAGATTGCCCTAGTTGAAACGGGTGTACCTGGGAGCCTGTACACTGATCCCGATTTCATGGACTATGTAATTGTTGAAGCAAGTAAGGACAAAGGTAAAAGATGGCTGCCACTTACAGAGGGTTATGACTCCTCTCTTGAAGCTGAATGGAATTCAAAGTTCTCTGAAAACTTTACAAATAATACTTCTTCAGCCAACGGTCATGAAAGCATGTTGATAAAACACAGTATTAACCTGACACAAAACACATCTTTAGCTGCGGGTGACACAGTAATGATCCGTTTCAGACTCGCCTCTGACAAATCAGTTAATGGCTGGGGCTGGGCAATTGACAATCTTAAAGTTCAGGAAGTAAAAACAGCAAACGAAGATATTTTTGCGGAAAAAAATGTAACAATCTATCCCAATCCCTTTAAAGACAACTTTTACATTAATTGCAAAAATATAGTAGGATCATCACCTGTAGAAATCGCAATAACCGACTTATCAGGAAAAACAATACTTCAAAAAACCGGAATAGATGCATTTTATTCACCCAAAATAAAAATTGATCTTTCTGAGAAAAGTCCTGGAATATATTTGGTAAATATCAATGATGGCAAAGGATTTAACAGAACTAACAAAATAATTAAAAAGTAAAAAAATGGAAACATTATTAATCATTGTATTCTTTTCAGCATTTTTAGGATTTATTATTTCATCACTAACAATGTATAAATTGATAAAATCTAAGAAAAAATAATTATATTTGTTCGCAAATATAATTATTAATGAATTTATCAATTAACAATACTTATTATTACGGATATTCTTATTTTGGTTCTGAAAACGGGATCAAAGGGTAGAGTATTGTTAATAATAAAGATATTTTACAAAAGGTCCCGAAAAAATTCGGGACTTTTTGTTTTTTTATAGAATAATATGAGGATTTTATCCTTAGGGTAGAAAAATAGGGTTTACCCTTAGGGTGAGGTAGAACGTATAAGAATTGAATTACTAAATTAATAAATCCTTAGGGAGGCATCCTTAAAAATTCTACCCTAAGGGTAAAAATAGTAAGGGTAAAAATTAAATTTTAAACATGAAAATTACAATTATCGGACTAGGCTTAATAGGAGGTTCACTAGCTAAGGATTTACGACGGACAAAATTTGCGGGTGAATTAATTGGTGTCGAGACTAACGAAAATCATGCAAAAACTGCTTTAAAGCTTGGCCTTGTCGATCGCATTGAATCACTTGACAAAGGAATCGCAGAAGCTGACCTGATCATTATTGCAATACCAGTTGATAAAGAACTAAAATTATTACCCGTCGTGCTCGACAAGCTAAATAGTAACACTACAGTGACTGATATGGGATCAACCAAGAGAATGATTACTGAACTTATACATAATCATCCTAAAAGAAAACATTTTGTGCCTGCACACCCAATGTCAGGAACAGAAAACTCAGGACCTCTGGCAGCACTGGAAGGACTCTTCAAAGGAAAGATAGTTATTATCTGTGACCACAAACAATCGGGACCACAACATCTTGCACTTGTGGAAAAAATGTTTCAAAATCTGGGTATGGATATAGCTTACATGACATCAGACGAGCAGGATCATAGTACTGCTTTCGTTTCACATTTGCCTCACGCGGCTGCCTATGCACTAGCAAATGCTGTACAGGCAAAAGAAGAAAGGAATATAATATTTGAACTGGCAAGTGGAGGATTCCGTTCAACGGTCAGACTCGCAAAGAGTTCCTGTTCAATGTGGAAACCTATATTTGAACAAAACAGTGATTATGTAGTTGATTCCATGAATGTTTATATTAAACACCTACAGGAATTCCGGGATTCCATACAAAATAAACAATTCAATAAATTGGAAAAACTGATATTAAATGCTAATAAAATAAGAAATATTTTGGATGGTAAAAAAAACCATTTCATAAAAAACGAAGAAACAATTGTAAAACTTTATACCCAAAAACAATGAGTTCACAACTTGATATTAATACTATTAAGGATTGGTTACCCAACCTGAACAATCCTCTGCTTATTTCCGGGCCATGCAGTCTGGAAACAAAGCAACAAACACTTGAAACAGCCAGATTGCTGGCAAAGGATCCCAGAGTATTCATTTTTCGGGGAGGAATATGGAAACCACGTACCCGTCCCGGCTCATTTGAAGGTGTTGGCTCTATAGGATTAAAATGGCTGCAACTTGTAAAAAAAGAGACGGGTCTGCCTGTTGCAACGGAAGTAGCCAATACACGGCACGCTGAAAAAGCAATGGATGCGGGTATTGACGTTCTATGGATTGGTGCACGTTCAACAGCCAGTCCGTTTGTTGTACAGGAAATTGCAGATGTAATCAGGGGAAGTGATGCCGTTGTTATGGTTAAAAATCCCGTTAATCCTGATCTGAGCCTATGGATGGGAGCTATTGAAAGGATTAACAGAGCAGGCATCAAAAATATTGTTGCAATTCATCGCGGTTTCACTCCATTCATAGAAACAAAATACAGAAATTATCCTAACTGGAAAACAATAATTGAATTACGCAGACTGATGCCTAATTTACCAATTATTTGTGATCCAAGTCATATGGCAGGCAAACGTGAATATCTTTATGAAATTGCACAAAAAGCATTCGACATGGGTATGGAAGGATTGATGCTTGAATCTCACGTGAATCCCCCGGTTGCCCTGAGTGATTCCTCACAACAGCTCACTCCGGCTGATCTAGCCAAATTACTCGACAAACTGGTAATAAGATATCAAAAAATAGAAAATCCCGAATTTGAAACAAAACTTGACATGCTTCGCAGCCGTATAGATGCTATCGATTCAGAACTACTTGAAACATTATCTTCCCGGACTGGAATAGTCAGACAAATCGGTCAGTACAAAAAAGAACACAACGTAACGGCTCTACAAATAAACAGATGGAGCCAACTAATGAAAGACAGGGTTTCACTAGGGAAAAAACTTAATCTGGATGAAAAATTCGTTAAAATTTTCTTTCAGCTTATTCATGAAGATTCTGTCAAACAGCAAACCGAAATTATGGATAAAGAATAATTTTTTAAGAAACTTTTTTAGCAAGTAAATTTAATGCCCGCTTCATCGAATTTTCAATCCGGCGGTACTCCATAATTTCCTTTTCCACATAAATAATGATAAGAACCAGCTTCTTATCGCCAATAAGACTATAAAAATTATGCTTATTCAACCGGTAAGCTTCCCGCATACGGCGTTTTATTAAATTCCGGATTACTGCCTTTGAGAATAGCTTCCTGCTAACTGCAAATGCAACCTGAACCGGATAATTTGAAGCATGACCGGTTTCGGCAAATATAATTTTTAAAGGATGAGACAAAAAGGAAGTCCCTTTCGCAAATAATATATCAAATAACTTTTTATTGCAAAGACGTTCATCCTTTGAAAAAGTAAAATCTATATCATTGTTTTTTAAATTTTTTTCCATGGCATATTAATTGTCTGCTCATAAATTTAAGAGTTGGGAATAGAAAGTCCGCTGACAGGGCCCGCCTGAATAAATCCGGCGGACAAAGCTTATGCCGATCTAACAATATGAATTAACTAGTCTTTAATGACCTTTTAAGTACAAGCCCTCCTAAATAAATTATGAGGACAAAACATAAAGAAGCCAATAGATTTTAAAAACGAACTCGATTAGGATTTTAACTATTCTTATTAACCTTATTTATATATTGTTCCAGCGCCATGGTCATAGAGGGGGCTTTTGCCGTTGGTGCTTCAATATCCAGTTGCAATCCTGCTTCACGTACCGCTTTTGCTGTAGAAGGACCAAAACAGGCTATTCTCGTATTATTCTGTTCAAAATCCGGAAAATTATCGAAAAGTGACTTAATCCCTGAAGGACTAAAAAAAACAAGAATGTCATAATTCACATTCCTTAAGTCCGATAAATCACTGCTAATTGTCTTATACAATATTGCTTTAGTATAATTAAATCCCACTTCATCCAGTAAATCAGGAATTTTTTGATTATGAATATCAGAAAGAGGCACTAAAAATTTTTCATCTTTGTGCTTTTTCATCACCTGGATCAAATCGGCAAACCTCCCGTTTCCGTAAAATATTTTCCTTTTTCGATATACAATATATTTCTGTAAATAGTAAGCAATTGCCTCCGACAGGCAAAAATATTTCATGGAATCGGGAATTGTTAAACGAAGTTCCCGGCTTATACGGAAAAAATGATCAATAGACGTACGACTAGTAAAAATTACTGCCGAATGATCCAGAATATGTATTCTCGTTTTTCTGAATTCTTTCGCCGGAATTCCTTCCACATGTATAAATGGCCGGAAATCAATTTTTAAGTTACTTTTCTCAGCAAGATCAAAATAAGGGGATTTTGCCATCTCTGGCTTTGGTTGTGATACTAAAATACTCTTGATTTTCAAAATGCCTTCCTTTTAATTTAACTGTACCTGCTTATAGCTCCAAAATATCATATAGTAAAACCAAGGGTACAAATTCAAGGGTACAAAAGTACAAAAACAGATAAAATATTGAAAATTGTTTTTTAAATAAAATTAAAATACCCCTCTGTAATAATTTTAAATACATTATTAATAGCACAAAAAGTCCCAAGTAAACACTCAGCCCGAAGGAGGAATATGGGAAAAATACACCTATTATAACCAATGGAAATAATATTAATCCTCCTACACGGTTAATACTATCCATATTAAACAGATATTCATTTGTTTCATTGCTGGTTTCCGTAATAAATCCTGTTAATTTATAAGCCAGTTTTTTTATAAAATAATATGCCAGGGTAATACTAAAACAAAAGAAAAAGAGTTTCAAATTACTTTTATTTACTTCAACCGGCAAAAAACGAATTGTCTGAAATAAAAAAACCGAAAAAATAACATAGAAAAAAATTTCAAGTCTATGTGCTCCATGCAAAAAAGAATAATTCTTTTCCCGGAACATACGAAATGATGTGGAATAATTTATAACGGACTTAAATAAATTTCCTAAATATCTTGAATATGAATTTTTCAAGGAGGCAAATAAAACTAACAACAACATAAATATAACAGTAAGCCAGTCGGTACCGGGACTGTTAATTATTTTCGAAGGCAATCCGAATCCGGTATTTTCAAATGATACTGATTTAACAAAATTCACTTCATTCCTGGGTTTAATATACCGGGAATCACCTATTAGCAATTTTTGCTCACGCTGCCATCTCCAATATCGAATCTGGGCCATTGTAGGTTGAAGTGGCTGCATTTGTTTAACAGAATCAACTTCCCGAATGGTATCACGTAAGGGTATCGGCTCTATTGGAGCAGGCGTAATATGATTTATCCTCAATTCCGCTTTTTCCTGAATCCTGAATAAATCTTTTAGAGAATTATTTATTTCTAAAGTATCCCTTTGATTATTCATTCCCTTGTCCATCAATTCCTCTTGCAAAGATACTACCTAAAAAATTTATATCTAATAATTTTGATTTAAATTTTAAAAATTAGAGGGATTAATCTAGATAGATTGTTAAAAAACATTACTTTAATAAAAATTGTGCCTCAGGCACATATAAAATTTATAATTACTACTTACAATTTATAAATTAATTTATTTTACAATTTAACCGTTCATACTTTTCCATAAGATCAATCAACACATATAACTCCCTATATTCCTCATTGCTTTTGGAGGCTTCACAAAGTTGTATAAAGCGATTTAACGCCTCACGATAATCATCTTCTGTTTTTATCTCTATAATCTTTTTCATATTCAGATCAATGTGCATCAAGCCAGTTATCTGCCTCATTCATTTCAACAGTAAGTGGAATACCTATTTTCACACTATGCTCCATCTCATTTTTAACTATTTCCTTTACTTTTCCCAATTCAGGCTTGTAAACATCAAAATCCAGCTCATCATGAACCTGTAATACCATTTTAGACTTAAATTTATTCTGTTTGAATTGCGCATATATTTTAATCATTGCCAATTTTATAATATCGGCAGCCGAACCTTGCAGGGGGGCATTTATAGCATTTCTTTCAGCCATTCCCCGTACAACACCATTAGCTGAATTAATATCACTTAAATAACGTTTCCTGCCCATAATTGTTTGCACATATCCGTTTTTTCTTCCAAGTTCTATCTGCTTATTCATAAATTCCTTAATTCTGGAAAAATTTTTAAAATATCCGTCTATCAGCTCTTTTGCTTCACTGCGCGGTATATTCAAACGCTGTGACAGTCCGTAAGCGGAAATCCCGTAAATTATTCCGAAATTAGCTGTTTTAGCTCTCCGGCGCATTTCATTTGTAACTTCATCTTCAGGTACTTTAAAAATTTTAGATGCAGTAATAGCGTGAATATCCTTCCCGTCTTTAAAAGCTTTCAGCATATCCTCATCGCCGCTCAATGCAGCCATAAGTCGCAATTCAATCTGGGAATAATCAGCCGACAAAAAAATATGGTTTTGATCTGTAGGTACAAAAGCCTTACGGATTTCTCTTCCGCTTTCATCACGGATAGGAATATTTTGTAAATTAGGATTAACTGAGCTTAATCGGCCTGTAGAAGTTATTGCCTGGTTAAAAGACGTATGAATTTTACCGGTTTTCTTATTAACTAATTCAGGCAGTGCTTCTACATATGTAGACAACAACTTTTTTAATCCTCTGTATTTTAATATTTTATTAATAATAGGGTGACGGTCGGCCAACCTGACCAACACTTCTTCAGAAGTTGAATATTGTTTAGTTTTAGTCTTTCTGGCATTTGTATCAATCTTTAATTTTTCAAAAAGAATTATTCCTAATTGCTTTGGTGATGAAACATTAAATTCCTCCCCGGCAAGATCAAAAATTTCTTTTTCAATCTTAATTATCTGTTTCCGCAAATCATTGGCATATTCTTTCAGGACTTCTTTATTAAACTTAACACCTGCGGTTTCCATATGTACCAGTACTGGCACCAGCGGCATCTCTATAGTTTCAAATAACTTCCTCATTTCATGACTATCCAGCTCCTTATCGATTACATTTTTCAGTTGAAAAGTCAAATCAGCATCCTCACATGAATAATCACGAAGCTTGTCCACAGGCACCGAACGCATACTTATCTGATCCCTGCCCTTTTTCCCGATCAGAACTTCAGTAGTGACTTTTTCATAATTAAGATATATATCACAAAGATAATCCAGGTTATGCTTCTGTTCCGGCTGAATCAAATAATGTGCCAGCATGGTATCATAAAGCCTCCCTTTTACCTCAAGGCCATAATTGCTGAGCATCAACATATCAAATTTAATGTTCTGTCCGATTTTCAGTATTTTTTCGTCTTCAAATACCTCACGGAATTCATCCATAACTTTTTGAGCTTCCTCACGGTCGGCCGGTACAAGCACACAATATGCTTCATGTTCCCTGAAAGCAAATGACATACAAACTATTTCGGAAGAATGTGTATCAAGTCCAGTAGTCTCTGTATCAAAACAAAATGCATCAGTAACAGACAATTCTGCACGTAAACTGGCTCTTTGCATTTCATCTTCAACAAGATAATACTGATGGGGTACGGATTCAATATTTTTTTTATCACTTTTAACAGTAGGAATGCCGGTTGCTTCATCTCCAAAAAGACTTTGCTGCTGAGCTCTGTCCGTTTTAACCTCATCCAAATTTAAACGTTCTATAAGATTACGAAATTCCAGTTCTTGAAAAATTCTCGTAAGCGCCGGCTTGTTAATATCATTACGGATCAATAATTTTTTTTCAAAATCAACAGGGACATCCTGAATTATGGTAACCAATTTCTTTGATAAACGCACCTGTTCTTCATGTTCAATTAAATTCTCTTTTTGTTTTCCTTTCAGCTTATCAATATTTTCATAAAGCCTTTCAATGCTTCCGAAATCGGAAATCAATTTTTGCGCTGTTTTGGGGCCAATACCCGGACAACCAGGGATATTGTCAGAACTGTCACCCATCAAACCCAAAATATCTATTACCTGTTCTGTTTTTTCAATACCAAAATTTTTCTTTACCTCCTTTGGTCCCCAAACTTCTGCAGCACCACCTGATTTAGCAGGTTTATAAATCATTACATCTTTTGAAACAATCTGTGCATAATCTTTGTCGGAAGTCATCATATAAGTAGTAAATCCTTCCTCCCTGGCTTTCCTGGCCAAAGTGGCAATGACATCATCTGCTTCATATCCTTCCATTTCAATTATTTGAATATTGAAAGCCTCAATAATTTTTCTTATATAAGGAAGTGATCGCCGTAAATCCTCGGGCATAACTTCACGGTTAGCTTTATACTCCTTGTAAAGTTCATGACGGAAAGTTGGTGCGGAAACATCAAATGCTACTCCGATATAAGTTGGCTTTTCCGTTTCCAACAGTTGAATCAGAGTATTTGTGAATCCGAGCATAGCAGAAGTGTTAACACCCTTTGAATTGAAAAGAGGATTTCGTATAAATGCATAATAACTGCGATACATTAAAGAATATGCATCAAGTAAAAAAAGTTTTTTTGTACTTTTCTCATTCATAATAATAAATTTTCCCTCCTTGAGCTTCAGTCACCAAAGTTAACGTTTAAGTTTTTAATAGGAAGTTTTAAAAAGTACTTATTTAAAATAATTATTTTACTCAAATCTTTCATTTCTCTTTTAACTTTTACCCTTAATGACTATTTTTGCATCTGGGAAAAAACCCGGGAAATTAGTAATTCTCCAGCAAAGACAGTGATAAAAAACTTTATTTGTATATATAATTCCCCGTATTTATGTGCGAATTTTTTAATAACAATAGTATAATAATATGAACAAACCGACTGTACTCAGCGGTATACGTCCCACAGGCTATCTCCACCTGGGAAATTACTTCGGCGCCGTACGCAACTTTGTACGGATGCAGGATGATTATAAATGTTTCTTTTTTATTGCCGACATCCACTCGCTCACTACACATCCGACTCCCGAAAACCTTCAGTCCGGTGTAAAACAGGTATTGGCTGAGTATCTGGCCTGCGGCATAGACCCCGAAAAAGCTACCATTTATATCCAGAGTGATGTTCCCGAAGTAACTGAATTATATACCATTCTTAACATGAATGCATATCTCGGTGAACTTACCCGTACCACATCCTTTAAGGAAAAAGTCCGCCAGCAACCTCATAATGTTAATGCAGGACTACTAACTTACCCGGTACTTATGACTGCCGATATTATTATTCACAAAGCCAATTTCGTGCCAGTAGGCAAAGACCAGGAACAGAATCTGGAAATGGCCCGGAAATTTGCTAAAAGATTCAACCGTATGTATGGTAAAAAAATATTCCCGATACCACGACCGTTTACTTTTGACGGAAAAGACATGATCAAGGTGCCCGGACTCGATGGCAGCGGGAAAATGGGTAAATCGGAAGGAAATGCCATTAACTTGTATGAAGATCCCAAATCTATTCGCAAAAAAGTTATGCGTGCAATAACAGATGCCGGACCTACTGAAATGAATCAACAAAAACCCGAGCCCATACAAAATTTATTTACCCTCATGGAAATTGTATCCGAACCTGCTACCGTTGAACATTTCGAAGAGCTGTACAACAAATGCAAAATCCGTTATGGTGAGATGAAAAAACAACTAGCTGATGATATTATCTCTTACACAGCACCTATCAGGGAACGGATTATTTCTATTTTGGAAAATGATGCTTATCTCGCGAAAGTGGCTAAAACAGGTACTGAAAAAGCCCGCGCCTCAGCTTCAAAAACCCTTAAAGAAGTTAAAAAAGTAATAGGATTTAAAAAATTGTATTAATAAAATATCATACTATGAACAAAACAACGCTCTTATTAACGTTAACTGTACTTCTTTTTATTTCATGCAGTAAACAACAGAAACAGACAACAGAGCCTAATAAAACCAATATTGTTTTTATCCTGGCCGATGATCTGGGATACGGTGACCTTAGCTGTTACGGACAAAAACATTTTTCAACTCCTAATATTGATGATCTTGCCGAAAGCGGACTCAGGTTCACTCAACATTATTCGGGATCGACTGTTTGTGCACCGTCACGTTCAACAATAATGACAGGACAACACACAGGACACACGTTCATCCGGGGAAACAAAGAGTGGAAGCCGGAAGGCCAATATCCTCTCGAAGCTGAAGCTGTTACCCTGGCAGAAGTTCTTCAGGATGCAGGATACGTCACTGGAGCTTTCGGAAAATGGGGACTAGGATATCCCGGCTCTGAGGGAGACCCTAACAACCAGGGTTTCGATGAATTCTATGGTTATAACTGTCAGAGGCTGGCCCACAATTATTATCCCTACCACATGTGGCATAACCAGGAAAAAGTAATGCTTGAAGAAAATACCGGCAGACAAACAGGACAATACGGGCCGGACGTTATTCATGAACAGGTATTAAAATTTCTGGAAAAAAACAAAGATAAACCATTCTTTTTGTATTACCCTTCTATCATTCCTCATGCTGAACTGTTTGCTCCAGAAAAATATATGGAAAAATACCGGGGCAAATTTGAACCTGAGAAAAGTTATAAGGGAGTTGACGAGGGAGAAAGATACCGTAATGGCGGTTATGGCTCACAACCTGAAGCTCATGCTGCCTTCGCAGCCATGATCAATGTACTTGATGATCACGTAGGTGAAGTGGTAGCTAAATTAAAAGAACTTGAGGTTTATGATAATACCGTTATTTTCTTTTCATCTGACAATGGTCCGCATCTTGAAGGTGGTGCTGATCCGGATTATTTTGATTCCAACGGAATTCTCAAAGGATACAAAAGAGACCTATACGAAGGAGGAATCCGCGCTCCCATGATAGCAGTATGGAAAAATAAAATACAACCTGGCAGGGAAACAGATCATATTTCCGCCTTCTGGGATATTTTCCCAACTGTTGCCGAAATTGCCGGTACCAAAACATCGGCAAATATTGACGGTATATCATTTCTGCCCACGTTGCTGGATAAAAAAGGTCAGAAACAACATAATTATCTTTACTGGGAATTTCATGAACGAGATGGCAGGCTGGCTATACGGAAAGGGGACTGGAAGCTGGTAAAATATAAGGTATTTGATCCCCAAAAAACAACAAATGAATTATATAACTTATCAAAAGATCCGGGTGAAGAAAACAATCTGGCAGAAAAACATCCCGATAAAGTTGAAAACCTTAAAGAACTTATGAAATCTGCCCGTACAGAATCGGAAATATTTAAATTCAAATAATGAAACCAACATCCTTTACAACAATTTTGTTATGCCTTTTGTCATTCTTCGCCTGCAACAAGCATCAAGATGAAAGACAAAAAAAATCTGACAAACCTAATGTACTTTTCATACTTGTCGATGATCTGGGCTGTCATGATTTAAGCTGCACAGGCAGCAATTATTATGAAACACCTAACGTCGACCGCATAGCCAGAGAAGGAATAGTATTTACCGACGGATATGCTACCTGTCAAGTTTGCAGTCCCTCACGTGCAAGCATCATGTCCGGAAAGTTTCCTGCCAGGCACGGAATAACTGACTGGATAGGTGCCAAAACTGGTAAAGACTGGCGTCAGGCAGGAAGATTCAACAAACTACTGCCACCGGAATATGTTCATAATCTGCCACATGAATACATTACTTTACCTGAAGCAATGAAAGAAGCCGGTTATAAAACCTTTTTTGCGGGAAAATGGCATTTGGGTAGCGAGGGCTCCTGGCCTACAGATCATGGTTTCGACATTAACAAAGGAGGATGGGATGTTGGAAGTCCCCGCGGCGGTTATTTCGCCCCATGGGAAAACCCCAACCTTGAAAGCGGTTCCGACGGTGAAAATCTTTCCCTGCGACTTGCCAGGGAAACAGCAAACTTTATTAAACAAAATAAGGACACATCATTTTTTGCATATCTTGCATTTTATGCAGTTCATGGTCCTATTCAAACGACAAAGGGAAAATGGGCGAAGTACCGTCAAAAAGCTGAAGAAAATGGTATTGCAGAAACAGGATTTAAAATGGGACACTTCCTGCCTATACGTCAGGTCCAGGATAATCCTGTTTATGCAGGCCTTGTCGAAACAATGGACGATGCAGTCGGAATAGTACTTAATGCACTTGATGAATCGGGATTGGCGGACAATACTATTGTAATTTTTACCTCCGATAATGGCGGGGTTGCTGCCGGTGATGCTTTTGCAACCTCTAACAAACCGCTTCGAGCCGGAAAAGGATATCAGTTTGAAGGAGGTATAAGAGAACCCTATTTCATTAAAATTCCATGGATAGAGGGAGGTCGCAAATGCAATACACCGGTTACAGGTACAGACTTCTATCCTACTCTGCTGGAACTGACAGGAATACCATTAAAACCCGAAGAACACATTGACGGTATAAGCCTAGTGCCCCTGCTAGAAGGAAAATCAATTGACGAACGTCCTTTAATATGGCACTACCCTCACTATGGTAACCAGGGAGGTGAACCATCTTCAATCATCCGGAAAGGAGAATGGAAACTTATACATTATTATGAAGATGGCAGAAAAGAATTATATAATCTTAAAACCGATAAAGAAGAAACAACCAATATTTCAGAAGACCATCCAAAACTTGCTAAGGAGCTGGACAAACAACTTTTTTCATTCCTTGAAGAAGTAAATGCCCGCTTTCCTGAAAAGGATCCTGAATATAGTGCGGAAAAAGAAAAAGAACACCTTAAAAAAATAGTAAGTGAAAGATGGCCCCGACTGGAAAAGCAACGTTTGGAATTTTTATCGAAAAATTTCGATCCTGGAAATAACTGGTGGGGTAGTTATGTGACCAAAGATTAACATGGTATTATATTACTCTTTGCCAAATATCAAATTTTTTTCATCGCTACATACCTTTCGGGCAAAGCCCCACAAGAACATGACCACGACCAAAGGACGTAGATTTTCAACTCACATTAAAAAAATTAAATAAATAGTTCAGTATAAAAACTAAAATTTATACTTATATTACCTTTATAATTTTTTCAACTCATTATAAATCAATATGATAAATTTTATTAATTTTTCTAAACTCAATAAAATTTTCTTAATAATAACTCAGCTTAAAAATTTCTTACGAAGTTCTTCTACCTGATTTTCATTTATAGGTACAAGTGTTCCCAAAGAAGTCCCCAAAGTAAGTGATTTCGCGCTAAATTCAGCTACTTCAAGACGGTCGAATGTTCCCAACAGGTTATTGCCGGTAATCAATACAGAATCATTATTTATTATAACCGCAGGTGTCTTCTCCGATAAAACATCAAGTATAATTTCCTTTCCTGCAAAATGAGATCCAAACGGAACATTAGGTACATCCTGCAAAAAAATCCAGCTCTCGGGAATAGTACGAACCTCCAATTTCTCACCGGTTACGCTGTATGCCATTAAATATGGAGTTTGTGTTAATATGATAGAATTAATTTCCGAATTCCTTTTATAAATTTCCTGATGCAACCATGTAGCCCTGCTGGGAAGTTTTCCCGGTTCCCGTCGACCGTTTTTTATCTGAACAATATCTCCATTCTGTATATTCCACCTTGCAACATTAGTAGGTGTAATAAGAAAATCATTGCCTCGCCATCTTACCGAAACCGTTCCATAAGAACTTATCATTAATCCCTGAGAACAGGCACGGTGGACTATCTTTTTAATCATTTCACGAATTGCTCTTTCATCAGATGGGTACTCTACTTCTTCCATCTCCGGAAGAAGATGTGGAATCTGATTTTCAAATTCTTCAATTTCTTCATCACTCAAATAATGAGGAAAACCAATTGTATATCCGTATATTATAGTGCGGGCACAAAATTCAAGTGTCTCAAAACGCTGAAAGGTATCACCCAAATCACTACCCCCGACCACTGTTCCGTGATTTTCCATAATTACAGCATTAAAACCTTTTCTGAACTCTTTTGCAATATTCTCACCCAACTCCTCACTACCAGGCAATTCATAAGGTGCATACCCGATTCCTCCACAAACATATTTCGCCTGGGGTATAATATTTGTATTAGGTATTTTACGTACAATACTAAAAGAAACCAGTGCCGGAGGATGAGCATGAATAATCGCTTTAATATCCGGCCTGCTATTATAAATGGCTTTGTGAAAAGGGTATTCCGAAGATGGTTTGTGCCGACCTTCTATTTTTCCGTTTTTTCTGATCATAACTATATCAGAAGGCCTTAATGATCCTTTATCGATGGCTGAAGGAGTTACCCAGATATCCCCATTTTCATCAATAATAGAAACATTTCCTCCGGAAGTGGTAGTGAGTCCGCTTCGATAAATTTTATCTATGATCATGGTTATCTGATCACGCGGATGCATTAGTAATGTATCCAGTTTTTTCATGTGTATAGTATTTTTTACTTGCAAAAAATCTTCCAAAATTAATAATACCTAAAAATCTGAAATGAAAATCTATTGTAGTTCTATATTGCACGTCACTATCAAGCGCTTACTTCAATCACTTTTAAATTTGCAAATAAAGTTAAATTAGTCAATTAAAATCAAATAAAATATAAAAGCATATGGTGAAATTACAAAACAATAATTAATTTACGCCTGTAACAGATAGTGAAATGATATTATTTGTTTGAATTTTAATAATGTTCATTAACATTACAATAAAATAATTATTATCTTGAAATAATTAATTTTAATAAATGATCCATGAGTCTAGTCTAAAATGCGCTTTGCGCCCTTTTTAGACAAATTTAAAAAATTTATTCAGCTAATTTTTAGACATTTATAAAATAACATAAAGTATTAATCAATAAAAATTTTAGTTTTTATAC
>CAZTAL010000003.1:0-4690 GCA_964611525.1 uncultured Prolixibacteraceae bacterium | reverse complement strand
ATTATCTTCTAAATTCAAAATAGCCGGAAATTTTAATAAATTATTAAACAATAAATCAACCTTTTATCTCCAAATTATTGTTAATTAGGTATTTATACTCATCTATTTTTTGCAAGTTTTACTGCATAGACTATGGCCTGATGCATGCTCTCGGGATTGGCTTTTCCTTTGCCTGCCTTACCGAAAGCAGTTCCGTGATCCACAGATACCCTGATGATGGGCAGACCAAGGGTAATGTTCACACCTGATATCCCTTCCCATATTTTTTTTTCATCATTATATCGAAATCCCAATAGCTTTATTGGTATATGGCCCTGATCATGATACATACAAACAACAATATCATATTGTCCTCCCCTCATCTTTGGGAAAATCGTATCAGGAGGATGTGGCCCGTCAACACATATTCCACGTGACCTTGCCTCTTCAATTGCAGGAATAATATGATTTATCTCTTCACTTCCAAATAATCCGCTTTCTCCTGCATGAGGATTTAATCCGTTAACGGCAATCCTGGGCTTTTCAATACCCATACCTTTTAATGCTTTGTTGGCAAGAATTATAACATTCAAAACCCTCTCTTTTGTTATCCTTTTAATTGACTCAAGCATTGAAACGTGTGTGTTAACATGAACAACCCTAAACTCCCCATCGACAAGCATCATGGCATAATTTGAAGAACCTGTATAATGAGCAAAAATTTCAGTGTGTCCGGCAAAATGATATCCCGCTTTATTTATAGCATCCTTGTTTATAGGGCCTGTGACTGTTGCATCTGCTTTTCTCTCTATTGCCAGATCAATCACTTTTTTTACATATTCAAATGATGCTTTACCGGTAATCTCAGAAACCTGTCCGTATGAAAATGAACCGGGATCAGCATTCTTAATATCCAGAACATCAATAGTTCCATATTCATATTTACCATTTACGGGATTATCAATAATATTCACTTTCAAAGAATATCCAAGAATATCCAAAACATTGTTAATTACCCTTGCATCACAAATAACCAATGGTCTGGAAATATCATAAATTTCTTTTATACTTAAAGCTTTTACTGTAACCTCCGGACCAATGCCCGCAGGATCTCCGGAGCTAATTGCTATTAACGGTTTCTTCATATAGCTTTTTTATTTACTCACGAATAAACTTTTCCAGGGTAACGTCACTACCCCACCAGTAAGGAAAAATATTTCGCTCGTATACAGACGGCTTCCCGTGATGTTTATATGTGATTCTCCAATATGCCGCCTCATCAGGATATTTAACCCATTCTTTATCTATCAGATCATTAAGTTCTGAACGAGCTTGATTCAAAGCTTTAACATTACGAACCTTATTATCTTTTACATTCATGTTGTCCCCTGCGTGATTACGCCAATAATACTCTCTAAAAAGACAAAAAGTTCTTATTGTAAGCGAGGTTAGATCAATTGCCTGTTTAAAACTATCATAAATTTCCTTGTTCCTTGCTGCAATTCTATTCGTTTTGTCGAAACATAAATTCATATTGGTCACTTTTTCCATTGCACGCGCATTACTTTCAAGAAGTTCTGACAACGAATAATTTTTATAGGCTTCTTCCATTCTTTCTCTACGAGGATCAAATATCATTGTCCACTTAAAATATACAGGATGAGTGTTAGGTATTGGATACAATTCATGCCAGGCATCTTCGGTAAACATTAGAGCTTCAGCAGCTAATTTCGCATTTGGTTCACCAAGATGAATTTGTATAAAATCCTTTGCTACATCGAACGGATCGTCATATGGATTCCACATTAATCGCGCCAGTAAATATACGTTTAACTGACCTGCTGAGAATCCCCTTGTAAATATGCGAAACTGATTCCAGTAACCTGCCCAGGCTACTTCTTCCTCTGATCCCTTCATATAGCCAGGCTCGTAAGTAGGCCATATGCATCCGGGCGACCATGCTCCCCATGCGTTAATAGCACTTATACTATGCTCATGACATAACCGGACTCTTTCACCATATTTCTTCATATAACAAAAAGCCCGTGACCACCCGTCATACTGACGAAAAGGGTCAAAAACAATCATGACTGGATATTGCTTACCCACATCATCAGTAACAACATTGGTCAGCGGATAATGCAACCAAAAATCACCCCCCGTATTTTTCACGGAAAACATTGCATCTTTTGGTATATTAAAGGCTGTCTCCCAAGCTCCTTCCGCATTTGATGCTACCCGCCATAGCCTGAATATTGCCTTCCTGCCATTAGCCTTACATGCATTGTGATAAAGGCTTAGCATATGCCCTGCACCTGACTGGCCATGCTTTTCCCACAGATGGACGGAGCGGTAGCCGCACCGCGGATGCGATTCAGTGGGGGTAATAACTAATCCATCCAGAGGAACGCGTTCAAAAAGTTCCCTGCACTTAGCAGATATGATCTTTTCTATATCCGGACTATGAAGATCAATGGTGTAGAACTCTTCGAGCTCGGGAGGATATTGAAATTCATATAGTTGTAAAAAAATATCCAAATGTCGTTCATGAGCATAGTCGCACAATTCACTCATATATTCACAGTATATAGCTGAACGCTGCCTGTGAATACTGTTTTCCGGATATATCATTTTATCCAGATATTTGTAATCAATATAATCCTCAAAATTAACATGCAAAAATGTAATAGCATTAAAGCCCAGAGCAGCAATATAGTTAACAAGTTTCTTGGCCTCGTTTATCTCACGTCTCAGGCGATCTTCATTTACATAAGGTGATTTGTCGCTATAATAATTAAGATCAGGCAAATCAAGCAATTGTCCCTCTTCAGAATACATACGCAAAGGAAATGCAGGGGAACTTTCCAGCTTGATCTGATATGGATCCTTTCCCAGCCTGATATATTCTGCCAGTCCGAATGTACCATACATCAATCCACGTTTGTCAACCGCCTGTATTTCCAAAATACTTCGGCCCTGTTTCATTTTCGATGTAATCCGATATGATTCAGCTTTCTCCACTTTCCATGGTATTTCAATTTCGTCTTCCACCGGAATTTTTAGAATTATCATATTCCCTGAGGACGGAACATCTTCCTCATTAAAAAAAACTTTTTCTGTATTTAAAGCACTGCTTAAATCCTGAATGGCAAAGATGATTCCCTTGTCATTCCTGAAGGATGAGGGAACAACAATATTAATATCCTTATAGTGAAAGCGATTATTGATTTTACTAATAGCTGATTTTTTATTACCAATTTTTAATCTGAGATTATCATTTAAAGAAGCAAATTGTGCTTGCGCCGTATCCAGACCAATCAGAAAATACAAAACAAAAAATACTAAATATAATTTCTTCATAATCATTTCATTATTTTTGTTTTTCTTTTATTTTTTGACCACCCGTAATAAGTAAGGTTTTCATCAATCTGGGGTGTTTTAAAGAAAAAACTGGCAAAGTATCCAACCCCGAATAATACCAGATGACTATACACACCAAGCATATATTTATGATGTGTAAAATTCCAATTTCCAAGATCAAGGATCAGTTTATCACCTACCTGTGTGGATGTTAATACAGCATATCCTGTGAATAAAATACAGGCTATAATACCTGTATACAGGCCTTTTTTATTAGCCCTCCTGGAAAAAAGTCCCAGAAGGAACATTCCCGCAATTCCTCCTGAAAAAATAGCATAAAGGCCGAAAACTATCCCCAAAGCACCCTCTCCTCCTAAATATGTATAGATCGTAGCTACCATGACAGATAATACTCCCGAAACAATGACCATTGCTTTTCCGAAGAACAGTTTCTGCGTATCGGTAGCTCGTTTTTTTATCTTAAAATAAAAATCTTCCGTTAAAACAGCTGAGAGACAGTTTAGATCTGAATCAAGACTTGAAATAGCAGCAGCAATAAGTGCGGAAATTATCAAACCTGTCACACCGACCGGTAGTTGCTCCATTATAAATATAGGGAAGACCGCATCAGGACGTATGTTCTCAGGCAACACTGCATCAGGCATCAGTTTATAATATGAAAACAAGGCAGTTCCGATGAACATGAACAATGCCCATACCGGGACACTCAACAATACACCTATCAGAGAGGCTTTTATCCCGTCCCTATTTGATTTTGCCGTAAGATATCGCTGTACAACCGTTTGGTCAGTTCCATATTTCTGGATAGCATAAAATATTCCATTTATAGCCATAACCCAAAAGGTAAGGTTCACAAAATTCCAGTCAAAAGGACCAAAACCTATACGTCCGTTTTCCTTAGCAACATGCCATATAGCAGCAGGTCCTCCCTCCGGAGTAAATAAAAGAACCGCAAGGGCAATTATCCCTCCGCCGATAAGCAAAAAGCCCTGGATAACATCCAGCCAGATAACAGCTTCAATACCTCCCAGCAGAGTTATCAAAATAACTATGGCTCCTAATATCCAGATAACAGTAAGGGTGTCAATGCCAATAAGTTTGGCAATGGCCAATCCCAAAAGGTAAAAAACTGTTCCCATCTTTGAAAAATGAGCAAGAATAAATCCTAATGAACTGTAAATACGTGCCAAATACCCGAATCGCCTTTCAAAATATTCATAGGCACTTATCCCGATTATATTACGATATAATGGAACAATCCCCCAGATAATTACCAATAGAACCAGAGGAACCATTAAACCCTGTACCAATAATATCCAGTTACTTGAAA
>CAZTAL010000002.1:0-3145 GCA_964611525.1 uncultured Prolixibacteraceae bacterium | reverse complement strand
TGGCGATTCATCCATGCAAACCACAGGAAAATCTTTATCGTAAGGCCTTTTATAAACATCCAGGACATGTTCCATGTGTGCAACAAAATCACTGCTTTTATCCGGTGGTATTACCCATCCCTTTACTTTCCAAGGCTTAAGTTCGTTTTTTTTAGCACATTTCTCACTGCAACATAAGAAATACTTTCAACATAATTTAATTCCACCATTTTATCTGCCAGTAATCTTAGCGACCATCGGCTAAAACCTTTAGGTGGCTCACTGCAACAAAGGGTAACGATCTTTGCTTCAACATCTCCATCTATTTTCTTTTCATAAACCCTACTGGTGGGTTTCCTCTCCAAACATGCATCAAGCCCTTCTTCAATAAACCGCTTCTTTACCCTGTCAATGGTGCGCATCCCAACTTTGAGTACTTTGCTCATCTGCTCGTTTGTTACTTTTTCGGAATATTCCCCTTCATCACAATTTAACAGGATGTAAGCAGTCCGAAATGTCTGTGAAGTATGAGAACCCTTATTAATTATGCTTTGCAGTTCTTCCACTTCTGATTTAGTCAATTTTACGTGATAGTGTACCATAAGTTTTTTTACAAAGATACACAAAAATTTTAAAATTACGTCATATTATACTTAACTTAACACTAGAAATAAATAATATTTTGTAATCTGAATTAGATGCATCAGACTCAGGACGTGGTAACGACACTAATTCATTTCAAAGTTACAATCAATTTATTGATTTATAGAATGTATGAAAATTAAAAAATCATCTTCTTTTCTTAATCCAAGCTTATTTTTTATTCTGTTACGGCTTTTTCTTACACTGTTACTGCTAATATTAAATAAATCGGCTAACTGATTTGTAAATAATCCCATAAGATGAGCTGAAATAAAAACTATCTCATATTGTGTTAATCTGAGGAATCGTTTTGTTAAATTTGAAATGAAATTTGGATATACCTGATTAAACTTCAACTGAAAAATTGTTAAATTATTCGAAATAATTTTTTCATTTTTGTTATAAAAAACATTGATTAATTTTTCAAGTACCTGCCTTGATTTTGGGGGAATAACAGGGTCTTGAAATTCTTTTTCAATAGTAGATTTTATTTTTTGCAAATAATTATTGGTTTGAATAATTTTAAAGGCATCATTCATCATTTCTATCTTATTTTCCTCAAGTTGTTTTTCTAAAGAAATATTATCTGATACAAATTTAGATATGGTTTTATTTTGTTGAGATATCTCATTGTTAAGGGCCTCAATTTTATCTTTGACTTTCTGTTCAATCGCCTTAATTTTTTGGTCTATATAGCTTTCCAGTTCAGAATATTTTTTTAATTGCGAATTGACTGCTTTCAGGAGTTCTATACGGGTAAAAGGTTTAGTCAAATAGTCATCTGCACCATATTCCATACCTTTTCGAAAATTCTTTTTTTCAGCAAGAGCTGTAATAAAAATGAATGGGGTTAAAACGGGAGGTGAGCTTTCTTTTAATTCTTGTAATACTTCAAATCCATCAGTATCAGGCATTAAGATATCACAGAGTATTAAATCAGGGTTATATTGCCTTGCAAGTTTAATCCCTTCGTTTCCGTTAGAAGCTTTTAGTACTTCAAAGTTTTCGTGCTGTAAAATTATTTTAATCTCTTCCATCAAATCTTCTTCATCCTCAATTATTAATATTTTATTTTTTAACTCTTCCATGCCTCTAAGTAATATTTATGGTAAATTTATGACTAAACAATCGGTTTTAACAGGAAGCCCGGCTCTATCAAGAATTGAATGTTTTATAACCGGCAGATACATTATTATGGGATCAGATTCATATCTTGATTCTTTTCATATAGGCAATGAAATAAAAAAAGAAGTTCCTTCCTTTATCTTTGATTTGAATGTTATGTCTCCACCATGTAGCCTGACAATCTTCAAAGCAAGGGCAAGGCCAAGGCCGGTTCCGTGAATGTTATTGATATTTGAGCAACGAATGAACGGTTTAAAGATATTACCCTTTTCTTTTTCCGGTATTCCGATTCCCTTATCTGCAACTTCTATAATTACCCTGTCATTATTCTTGTATAGTTTTACATCTATTGTGGTTTCAGGGCCGGAATACTTTATACTGTTCGATAGTAAATTCAGTATTACAACCTTCATCATCTCCCTGTCGAAGGGTATATTAAGGGAAATTTCAGTGGCTGAATAATTTATTTCTTGACGGATATCAGCATTTTTTTTAAGCTCTTCTATATTTTCTATTAAAAAACAATTTAAATCTGTTTTAATAAGATCCAATTTTATTTTCCCTGACTCCAGATATGTAAAGCTCAATGTTTTTTCAATTATATTTTTTAAAAACTGTATATTATTTTTAATTTTTGCTAATGTTTTATTTATCTCTGTTTTTGACATTATATTCCAATATGCTGATAGTGAATCTGTTGCCATTAACATAGTTGAAAGAGGTGTACGAAATTCATGAGAGGCCATAGAGACAAATTGTGATTTCATCTCGTTAAATTTTTTTTCTTTTTGCAGATTCATTAAAAGTGAATTTTCAATTTTTTTCTGTAATGACATATCTATTGTTATGCCTATCATTTTTAGCGGCTCCTCTTTTTCATTACGGCTAACTACTTTTCCGCGATCTAAAATCCATTTGTAACTGCCATCCTTGCATAATAGACGATACTCAATATTAAAAAAGTCAGATTTCCCCTGTATATGAGATTTCATATTTTGTCGAACATTTTCAATATCTTCCGGGTGTATTGCCGATTCCCATTCTTCCAGTGTACCAGCTACTTCGTCCGGGCTGTATCCTGAAAGTCTTAAACATTGATAGGAATAGGAAATTATACCGGTTTTAAAATCATATTTCCACATCCCGTCTCCGAAACTGTCAAGGGCAAACTGCCAGCTTGCCTCACTGCTACGTAATTGTGCTTCTGTCTTTAACCTGTCAGAAATATCGCGGGATACGCCAATCAATACATTTTCACCATTCCATTCACCAAATACTGTACGGGTTTCTGACGGAATCACTTTCCCTGTTTTCGTATATAGCGCAGCAGAAAAAAAAGATATCCTGCCGGTTAAAAAATCAATATCCTTAACAGAAGATTCTTCCTTTTTTTTATCTG
>CAZTAL010000001.1:0-5446 GCA_964611525.1 uncultured Prolixibacteraceae bacterium | reverse complement strand
CCGGGTTTTCGGGTACTAAATTAATATGCTTCGCTCTAAAAAAATTGGAGTGAGCAGAATTTTTTTTACTTTTTTTATAAAGAAACATATAAGTGTTCTCTTCCAATTTTTACGGTTTGTTGTATTCTCCTATCTTTACAAAAAATTTATTCATGGTACGTTTTTTTGAAAATCATTCATTAAAACCTCATAATACGTTCGGGGTTGAATCGACTGCACGCTATTTTTTTGAATTCACCGAGGTAGGTGACATGGACAATTTTTTTAATTCGGACATAATATCTGAAGATATTCCTTTTCTGGTACTTGGTGGAGGCAGTAATATTCTTTTTGTTAATGATTTTGAGGGAGTGGTACTACATCCGAATATCCCCGGAATAAAGAGCATTAAAGAAGACCGTCAGCATATTTGGCTGGAAACAGGTGCGGGTGAATTATGGGATGACTTTGTAAAGTACTGTGTAAGTTTAGATATAGGAGGAGTGGAAAATCTTTCCCTTATTCCAGGCTCTGTCGGTGCGGCTCCGGTTCAGAATATCGGGGCTTACGGACAAGAGGTTGCTAACGTTATTGAATTGGTTAAAGGATATGATCTTGATCTGAAAAAAATCGTTGAATTTAGTACCGGGCAATGTGAATTTGCTTATCGTGACAGTATCTTTAAAAGAAAATTAAAAAACAGGCTGATAATAACTTCAGTTGTTTTCAGACTGGATAAATATCCTGAATATAACCTTAGCTACGGACAACTGGAGAAAAATGTAAATTCGCTCGGTAAACAGACACTGCATAATATACGGAAGGCGGTAATAGAGATACGTTCCTCCAAATTACCTGATGTTAAACAACTGTGTAATGCAGGAAGTTTTTTTAAAAATCCTGTTGTCAGTGGCGAAACTGCTGAGAATATCAGGTCGGCTTTCCCTCAAATGCCTTGTTATTCAGTGGGTAGCGAAAAGGTGAAACTCGCTGCCGGATGGCTTATTGAGATGGCCGGATGGAAGGGTTACAGGGAAAAAGATGCCGGAGTACATGAAAAGCAGGCATTGGTTCTTGTCAATTACGGCGATGCTACTGGAAAAGAAATTTTTGAATTATCGGAGAAAATCCGGCGTTCGGTCTTTGAAAAATTTGGAATTACTCTGGAGAGAGAGGTTAATTGCGTATAATCATTATGCTTTTCCTCAAAATATTACCTGTATATCACTTCCGTATATTGTTTTTGTCAAGTGCCGCCCTGTACCTGTCAGCATTACGGTTATGTTCTGATAGTGAGGAAGAAAAATTGTGGTAACCTGAAAAATCTTCACGTGCGCACATAAACAGATAATCATGATCTTCGTAATTCAGAACTGCATCAATTGCCGCAATACCCGGAAAATTGATGGGACCGGGAGGCAATCCCTGATTTTTGTATGTATTGTATGGTGAATCAATCTCAAGATGGCTGTTAAGTACACGGTTCAGTGAGAAATCACCTACTGCATATTTAACGGTCGGGTCAGCCTGTAGCGGAATACCACGTTCCAGTCGATTGACATATAGTCCGGCAACCCGCCTTAGCTCTTCATCTTTAGTTGTCTCTTCCGTAACGATGGATGCCAGAGTGGTTACTTCTACAGGTGTTAGTCCTACCTTTTCAGCTTTTGACATTCGTTCTTCATTCCAGAAATCGTCATACTCATTTTTCATCCGTATGGCAAATTCCTCAGCAGAGGTGGTCCAGTAAAGTTCATAAGTATTTGGAATGAACATAGCCTTGAATGTTTCGGTAGTGAATCCGAATTCAGCAATTTTATCTTCATCTGAAAATAATTTGAGAATAGAAACTGAATCGGCTTTAATATACCGGCTGACTTTCCCAGCCAGTTCCTCCTTAAATTTAACATTGTTGAAGGTTACATCCAAAGGTTCCTGTATGCCGCTGCGCAAAATATTGACAATCTCGTTTGTGTTCATACCCTCTTTAAAAACGTATCTGCCAGGCTTAACACTTCCTTTATAATCTTTCTTTTTAGCTACCCATTTGAAGGCTTTGTAGTTTATTAAAACATCATTCTCCTGCAAAGTATCCAGTACCTGTTCAAACGTTGTTCCATCCCTGATAATTAATGTATAATTGTTTTTAACGTTCTCTTTAAATGTATAATTGTATAGCTGATATGCTCTTAACCCGACTATAAGAAGGGCAACGGAAAAAAAGATAATAATAAATTTTCCTACTTTGGGAAATAAGAGCAGATTATATTTTTTATTTATCGTCATGAATTATTTTATTTTATAGTCCTTGTTGCCATATTATCCATAGGGATCAATATAACTATTTTATTTCTATTTCGTGAACATCCGTAATTATAAATCAAGATTCCTGAAATATCTTATTATTTCTCTTTCAACCTTCTCAAATTCAGGCAGACTTAATTGTTTCAGTTTCTATATTTTGCTTTATACTTCATTTGCTAATCATTTTACCGGTATTCGATAACTCTGTTTCTAATAAAACATGTGACTTCGTTTTAATTTTATAGAGTTTTGCTATTATATCTGTTTCGATTTCAAGTATTTCTAATAGATATCCAAGACGTTTAATGACAGCCTGGGATTGAAATTTTTTAACATATTCCAATAGCTTGTCATATTCGATTTTTTCTCTTGAAATATATAACTCTTGCGACTTTAACAATTCCACAAGCTTAATCTGGTTTAAATAAACAGTCAATAAATGTTTTTTCAAGGTCAGAAAAAATTACTTTATTATAACGATCAATCCACATTTTTCTTACACCGAAAAAATGATTTTTATTGTGATAAATAATTTGAAACGGTATCTCTTATATCTTTTTGAAGATGTTTACTGTAACATTCGATTCAAATTCGTTAAATTTGTCGCCGCGAAAAATAAATATTTTGAAATATGCAGCATGTAAATATTACAGATGACATTTATTTTTTAGGGTATAACGACAGGCGCACTTATCTTTTTGAGAATATTTGGCCCATACCTCATGGTATCTCCTATAATTCTTACCTTATAGTGGATGAGAAAATAGCCCTGATTGATACAGTTGAGCATTCATTTATTGATGAATATTCAGATTCTGTTAAAGATATAATTGGTAACAGAAATATTGATTACCTGGTTATAAACCACATGGAGCCTGATCACTCTGGTGCTCTTAAGGCAATCGTGCAGAAATATCCTGATATTATACTTGTGGGTAACAAAAGGACTTTTGCATTAGTTGAAAATTATTACCTGATACCAGAGAATAAAATTGTTGTGAATGACGGTGATACTCTAAGTCTGGGAAATCATAATCTCCAATTTCAGACTATCCCGATGGTGCATTGGCCAGAGACTATGGTTACGCTGGAAGAATCTCAGAAGATACTTTTTACCGGGGATGCCTTTGGCAGTTTCGGGACACTCGATGGCGGCATATTTGATGATGAAATAAATCTGGAATTCCGGGAGCCGGAAACCATGAGATATTTCACAAATATTATAGGAAAGTATTGTCCCCATACCCAACGGGCATTAAAAAAGCTGGAACCTTTAAATATAAAAATGATAGCTCCGACCCATGGTCCGGTTTGGCGTGACAATATTGACTGGATATTAAAACGTTACAATAAGTGGAGTTCGTACGACATGGACAATGGGGTGGTTATAGTATATGGTTCGATGTACGGACATACACAGATGATGGCGGAAGTTATCGCACGCAGGCTTGCCGTTAGAAGCATCAAAAATATTAAAGTATATGACGCATCAAAAACACATCCTTCTTATATCTTGAACGATATATTTAAGTACAAAGGATTTATTGTTGGAAGTGCTGCTTATAATAATTCCCTATTTCCGAACGTGGCGAATCTATTGTCAATCATTGAGGAGACAGCACCTAAAGATCATTATCTGGGAATATTTGGAAATTATTCATGGAGTGGCGGAGGCGTTAAAAATCTTAAACTTTTTGCTGAAAAGATCAAGTGGGAGCTTGTATATGATCCGGTTGAAGAACAGGGCGGTCTGAAGGAGGATAATAAACAGCACTTACTTGGGTTAGCGGATGCCATGGCTGACAGATTGTTGGGAAAATGAATCGGAACAGAAACTAACAACCGGCATGAATGTACCAGACGTCCTGGAAAGGTTAAGTTAAGTTGTACCCGAAAATCATTCAAACGGCTGATGGGGCTAATGTAATAATTAACAGATACATAACAAAAGGTTTTCCCCCTTATTATACATATCTTGCTTTTGGCAATAAATGTTCTAAGTATTTTTTTCTATTTAGTTAACAACAAAATTTAAAATTCTCAGGGAAATGCCTTTATTTGAGGTTTATTAAAGTATTACCGGTATTTTAAGGGGTACGTTGCTGTATAAGATTATTAAAAACATTTATTAAGTATTACTTTATCTCATCCTCTTGTGAAAACAGGATTTCCTTCTTTTGACAAACGTGGATTATAATGGTATCCATCGATATCGAATGCCTGCAACTGGTCTGCTTCATCAATATTGTTCTCGATTATGAACCTTGTCATTAATCCCCGGGCTTTTTTGGCATAGAAAGATATGATCTTATACTTCCCGTTTTTCATATCCTTAAATTCGGGAGTGATGATTTCAGAATTCAGTATTCCGGTATCAATACATTTAAAATATTCATTGGATGCAAGGTTGATTAGTGTATTACTTCCTGATGATTTAATAGCTTTTTTTACTTTTTCAGTAACCTTTTCCTTCCAGAATGAATACAGATCTTTTTCTTTTTCATATCCGAATTTAGTACCCATTTCAAGGCGGTAAGGCTGTATTAGATCGAGTGGTTTCAATACGCCATACAAACCTGACAGTATTAGCAATTTATTTTGAGCCTCTTCGAGTTTCTTTTGAGACAGTGACTCTGCATCAAGTCCTGTATATACATCCCCGTTAAAGGCACAAATTGCCTGTTTGGCGTTTTCAGGTGTAAAGGGAGTATGCCATGTCTGGAACCTTTCATAATTAAGGTATGCCAATGAGGGGGATATATTCATTAACTCAGAAATATCTTCAGCACTTAAATTCTTAAGTTTTTCTGCCAGTTTCTTTGAATCATCAAGCATCTCAGGAATGCTGTATTTGGAAATGGGAGAGGGCGTTTTAAAGTCTAGCGTTTTTGCCGGTGAAATAACAATTAGCATGATATTATTTATTATCTCGTTATTATTTTTTTGAAGCTGAATATCCTGATTATTAAATCCCTGAAGATAGTCACGTCAAGATTCCAAATTTATTCTTTCAAAATGCCTTGCAGTAAAAATTTCTCAGTAATAAGGGATTTTACCTCAAGCTTTCAGGATGGATCATGCAGGGCATTTAATGCCTGACGTATTGCTGCTTTATCCCTTTCTGAAAGTCCTTCGGTTTTTAGTGTTTGTTCATATAGTTTTC